>JAAZOP010000627.1 GCA_012797735.1 Myxococcales bacterium | reverse complement strand
GGGCGCGGGCGCAGCGGGGCCGGCGCGCGGCTCCCGGGGCGACGCCGGCGGCGAGGAGTCGGGAGGTGGCGGCTCGGTCGCCGGGCGCCGCGGCAGCGCCACCAGTTCCGCTTCCGCCGGCGCGGGGCGCAGATGCTCCCGGAGCAGCGCGAACACCGTCTCCGGCCGTTCGATCATCGGCATGTGGCCGCAGTGCGGAATCTCGTGCGTCGTCGCGTTGCGCATCCGCGCGGCCGTCGCCCGCAGCGCCCCGGCCGGGGTCAGCCGGTCCGCCGCACCCCAGACCAGCAGCGTCGGCGGCTCGAGCCGGTGGAGCAGGTCGAGGAAGTCGCGGTCGAGGAAGTCGTGGCGCAGGCCGGCGATCACTCGCGCGATCCCGTGGATGTCCTCCACGCGGTAGGTCTCCTCGATGCTGCGCACGAACCCCCGCGTCCACTCGTTCTTCTCGGCGAAGACCAGGTCGAGGACCCCCTTCCAGACCTGCGGCAGGAGTCGGCTCAGGATCGCGGGGCGCAGCAGCAGATGCCCGGCGGCCCGCAGCCACAGCGGCATCTGCTGGAACCCGGCCGGATCGAGGAGTACGAGCTGCGAGATGCGCCCGGGCGCCAGGAACGCCAGCTCGGCGGCCACCATGCCGCCCAGCGAGTGCCCCACGATCGCCGCGCGATCGATCCCGAGCCGGTCGAGGAGCGCGTGGACCTGCTCGGCGTAGAGCCGTACCGACAACGGTCCCCGCGGCGCCTCGCTCTCCCCGCAGGCCGGCAGGTCGACGCAGATCACCCGGTGCGTCGCCGTGAACCGCGGCGCCACGTGGACCCAGTGCGTCGCGTCGCCGGCGAGCCCGTGCAGGAACACCACCGCCGGCCCCGCGCCCGCGTCCGCGAAGGCCGTCCGCAGTCCGTGGAGCGTGGTGAAGTACTGCGGCAGGCGGAAGGCGCGGTTGCGGCCGGGGCCGAGCACGTTGGCCGGCGGCATCGGGACGATCTCGGTCGATGCCTCGTCCGGGACCACGACCAGCGGCGGTCGGCCCGTCCCGGGGCTTCCCCGCCCTGCGCCGACCACCTCGGCCAGGCGTTTCTTCCACGTCTCGAGCTGTTGCAGTTCGATCATCCGGTTCCCCGTGCGCGGGCGCGACGGTGCCCGGCGCCGGCCCGCCTCCGCGTCCCGAATCTATGTGTCCCTCCGGGAAAGGCAAGTTTTCCGCACGGGCGGCGTGCGATGGCGCACGGGCCGCGGCGGCTGGCGGTTGGCGTCGCCGCCCGGGACGGGCCGACGCACCCGTTCACGGCCTCCAGCACGGCTGCCCCGAACATCGCCCGTCCCCTGCACATCCACCCAGCGTTTTCGTGATTCGCGGATGGCCCGCCAGGGCCGTGGACAACTGGCCAGAGAACGAGTGGCGCCCCGGCGAGGGCCACGCCCGAGCCGATGCGCGGGGGGTCCGGGGGGAGGACGCAGAGGCCGCGCCTGGGAAGCCGCCGAATTCCGGCAGATGGGCGGCCGGGCGGTCCCCCCCCGGGTGAACGGACACGGGCCGACGCCGAGTCCCGCCGGTGTCGTCAGTTCGATCCCAGGTCGTTGAGGCAGTCGAGCTGTGCCTGGGCGGAGTCGCGGGTCGCCCGCCCCGTCGCCGGGTCGCACTCGAAGTACCGGTCCACGCACCGGAACGTCTGCTGATTGACGTCGGTGTTGGCGGCCGCCTCGCTGTCGACCCGGCGGATCTGCGCGCGGCACGACTCGCGGGCCGCGGCGTCGGCGAGGCGGTCGCAGCACTCCTCTTGCCGGGTGACGGCCGAGGTGTAGTAGTTGGTCGCGGCGCCGCCGCAGTCGAGCGCGGCGAGGCCGAGGATCGCGGCGGCGGCCCAAGCCGTCGCCCGCACCGTTCGTCCCGGATTCCAGCGAGCCATCTTCACCGTCCTCCTTCCGCACGCGCGGTCGGCCCGGGCTGCGGATCGTGTTTCGCCCGGCGAACCGCGGGCCTGCCGATTCAACCACGAAACGCCCCGCGACCGCGCGGGAAAACGGGACGTGCGCAGGGTGTCGCCGAAGTCCGCATCGCCGGCCGGCGCGAGGCACCAGGCTCCAGACTTCGGGCTCCAGGAGCGACATGGCGATCGTGATTCCGCCAGGCATTGGCGGCGGCGACTTCGGCAAGGCCCTGACGTCCGCCGTCCCCGTCAGCGCGGGCGTACCTCCACCTGCACCGTGACCGGAGCGCTCTGGACCGTCACGCCCCCGTGGACGCCGAGGTCGAGCGTGCCGAGGCCGCCGCCGGCGGCGACGGCTCCGCCCCGGACTTCCCAGCGGCCGGCGGCCCAGACCCAGGAGAACCCGTCCCAGACCCATTCGCCGGGGATCCAGATCGCCCCCTGGACCGGGGCGGCCGGGCGTTCCTCGTACCGCGGCGCGGGGCGTGGCGGCCGGTCGACCGCTCCGGCGGCGCGCAGGTCGGCGCGCAGGTCGGCGCGGAGATCGATCGCGGCCTGGTATTCGACCCCGGCGCGCAGTTCGGCCTCGAGCCGCCGCTGTTCGGCGGTCCACTCCGCCAGCATCGCCTCGCGGTCGCGCCGTTCGCGTTCCTCCGTCTCCCGCTGCGCCCGTGCCTCGGCCTGGCGCCGGCGCAGGTCGGGGTCGGCGCCGAGCGCGACGAGGTCGGCGCGGAGGTCGTTGCGCAGGCCGAGCGACGCTTCGAGTTCGAGCTGCGCGCGGAGGGCCGCCTCGCGTTGCGCCTGTTCTCGCCGCAGGCGTTCCG
Organism: Myxococcales bacterium; assembly: GCA_012797735.1. Taxonomy (GTDB): domain Bacteria; phylum Myxococcota_A; class Polyangia; order DRWM01; family JAAZOP01; genus JAAZOP01. The sequence continues at coordinate 11,261 of JAAZOP010000627.1, read as the reverse complement.
CCTCGCGCTCCTGTCGTTCCCGCGCGGCGGCCTCCGCGTCGAGCCGCGCCTGGATTTCGATCTGCCGTCGCCGGAAGTCGGGGTCGGCGCCGAGGCCGATCAGCGAGGCCTTGAGATCGGCGCGGGCATCCCAGGCGATCGCGAGCAGTTCGGCCTCGCGCCGCGCCCGCTCCTGCCGCTCGGCCTCCCGTCGCGCCCGCTCCGCGGCCTCCGCCGCCAGCCGGGCTTCGGTCTCGAGCCGTTCGGCCTCGGCGCGGATCCGGATCTCCCGCGCCCGTTCCGCGTCCGCCTCGGCCCGCTGCCGGGCGCGGAGTCCCGGGTCGGCTCCGGCCGCGACCAGGTCGCCCTCCAGCCCGGCGCGCAGGTCGAGCGCGATCTGCCGGCGTTCGGCGGCGGTGCGCCGCGTCGCGCCGCGGGTTTCAAGGTCGAGCGCCAGGGCGGCGCGCAGGTCGAGCCCCGCCTGGAGCCGGGCCTGGGCCTCGGCCGCCGCCAGCTCCGCCCGTTCGGCCTCGACATCGATCCGCCGGCGCAGCGCCAGATCGACCGTCGCCCCGGAGATGTCCTGGCCGGGGACGTTGGAGGCGAGGGCGAAGACGCACGAGCCGCTCGCCGAACCGCTCAGTTCGAACTCGTCGCGCAGCGTCCGCGCGCCGACGTCGCCCGGCGGCAGCGTCGCCGCCGGCAGCGATTGCAGCGCCGCCTGCTCGGCCGCCTCGCCCGGCCGCACCGTCGCCTGCGCCGAGGCGTTCGCGCCGGGTGCGGTCGCCGAGGCTCGCGCCTGCACGCCCGGGACCACCGCGCCGACGAGCGAGCCGACCATCTCCGCCTGGCGCCGCCGCTCCTGTTCCAGCTCCGCCAGCCGCCGCGTCCGGTACGCCTCGAACGTCTCCCCGAGCACGCCGCTGCGCGTCCCATCCGGGCAGCGGATCTCGTACGTCAGCTCCATCGCCCGCGGCAGTCGGACCTCGTAGGCCAGGAGGTAGGCATCCGCCTGCTCCGCCGGGATCTCCAGTTCCGCCTGGAGCGCGGCCGCCGGGGTCGGCTCGGTCACCGAGAGGCTCGACTGCGCCACCAGCTCGGTCCGGTACGTCGGGACGCAGCCCGTGACGAGGACGAACGGGAGGAGGAACTTCGTGGAGGTCGACATCTGGCACTTCCTTCACAGTTCGGTCGTCCAGCCCGGGAAGCAAGGGGTACGCCAACCACCACCGGTCGGTTCCATTTTGTCATCACATGGATTTCACAGGCGATTTTGCAGCCATGGGACAGGGGGACCGATTCGGGGTGTGTCTGATTCCTGACAGATCCGGGGCGGATGGCACTTCACGGATCGCGAATTGGTGGTGTTCGAGTTCGGCCCCGGCGAGGGGAACGGGTGATCGGCGCTAGGGGCGGCCGCGGGCGACGGACACGTAGTCGAAGCGGAGCAGGACGTCGTCGATCCGGTTCAGCATCAGGCCGTCGCTCCGGCCGTCGCTCAACGTGTCGGCGGGGAAGAACAGGGCGTAGTCTCCGTAGAGACCGCGGCCGGCCAGCTCCTGCGAGTCGCCGTTGAAGTACCGTTCGTCCTCCAGCGCCGCCCGGCTGACGTTGAAGTAGGCGGAGATGCGCGCGTTGCTGTAGGCGTTGGTCTCATCGATCGAGGTCCGGTCGGGTTGCGGCGTGGCCGGGGTGAGCGACTCCTCCCATCCGTACGGGTCGAGGAACAGGTTGCGGGAGGGACGGGTGGAGGCCACCTGGTCGTCGGCCTCGTGGCCGCCGCTGCACCACTGGCTGAAGAACGTGTTGCGCTTGCGGAGGACGATGCGGGTGAACGTGCTGCCGCCGATGTACGGATCGTCCCCGAGCACCGAGGCGTTCACGGACCAGAGCCGTTCGGCGCAGTCGGTGCCGGCCAGGATCGGGATTCCGCCGGGATTGCCGATGCCGATGCGGCCGAGGGGCTGGAGGCTGAAGGGCACCTCCTGGCCGAGGTAGTTCCCGGCCGCGTCGTAGACGGCATGGGTCCGCGAGGTGAGCCACACGCGGAGCCGCTCGGCGGGCGGGAGATCCTGCCAGCCGGCGGGCATCGCCGAGCGGTCGGCGAGTTGCAGCAGGTGCTGGCTGAGGCTGACGACGGTGAACAGGTTGCCGGGCGCCGCGCCGCCGATCGTCCCGGTCATCGCCACCGCCCGCAGGTTGTCGATCGACGTCTGCAGCTCGGCCGGCGTGCGGGCGGCGAGGATCCGGCCTCGCTCCGGCGTCGATATCTGGAACTCGTATTCGACCGCCATGGCCGCGAGGTAGGCCGCGCGGCGCGCCTGGCGCAGCGCGTCCCGATACCGCTCGACGTTCTCGTCCAGCCAGTAATCGGTCGTCAGCGGGTCAATCCGCCGGTTGCGCTCGTTCTCCACCGCGCAGTGTCCCTCCCACAGCAGGGCCCGCAGCGACCACTTGGCGTCCTCCAGTTCCTGCCAGGTGCGGGCCTGGTCGAGCAGCGCCTGCTGGACGCGGAGCTTGGCCGTGCGCATGCCGACGAGGTACATCTGGGCGTCGTTGGTGCAGGTGGCGTCCTCCAGCGCGTGTTCGAGCTCCGCCATCTCTTCCTCGTTGGCCCGCTCTGCCTGCTCCATCGCGAAGTCCATCCCGTCGACGGCCGAAAGCGCCGTCGCCTCGGCGATGGCCGCGCCGCTGGCCCAGCCCGTGGAGAGCGGGCTGGACAGGGAGGCGATGTCCTTCACCGCGCCCGCGATGTGGGCGGCGATCTGGAAGGAGAGCTTGAGCGCCGCGAAGGTCGTCATTTTCCGGTGGTGCGCGGCGAGCTTCTCTTCCATCTGGTCATGGTACGACCGCGTGATGATGCAGGTCTGCATCGCGATGTCGTAGCTGTCGACCAGCTCTTGGGCCTCCGAGCGGGCGATTTCCACTTCGTGCGCCGCGGCGATCACCGCCAGCGCCAGCTCGCCGATCGAACCGGTGTAGCACTCGGCACGATCCTCCCCCAGGCCGGAGTCCGGCACGCACGTGTGGTCATCCCCGCAGACCCAGTCCAACGGACAATCGTCGGTCTGCTCGCAGCTCGCCGGGCGCTCGATCGGTCGCGCGGCGCGCGTCGCATCGCGGGCCGCGATGCAGCGCAGCCGGGACTCCTCGAGGGCGTCGCCCGGCAGGTCGGCGGGCAGTCGTCCGGCGAGCCGGCCGAAGTCCTCGTGGTCCATCCAGTACTCGCGCGCACCCACGGCGAAGCCGACACCGCGAGCGTCGGCCGTCACGATGCGCAGCGCGAACGGTTCGTCGGGCCGGTCCAGGATCGGACCCACCTCGTCGATCAGGGCGTCCAGCGCCGCGTCGCCGGTGGAGACGTTCTCGCCGAACTGCGCGCGCAGGCGCCCGGCGTAGCAGAGCCAGTTGCCGATGTCGGCGGCGTTCGCCCGCAGGCCGAGGTCGGCGTTGGTGGGCTTGCACTCGTCGAGGAGGTAGCAGGTGTTCGGGTCGACCTCGTCCCAGCGGGACAGGATCGTCGCCGAGTCCCAGTCCATCTGCCAGCACAGGCTGGTGATCTGCTCGCCGAACCGCCGGTTGATTCCTTCCAGCCGCCGGTCGTGCTCGGCCGCCTGGAGTTGCGCCTGGTAGTTGCGCGTGACGTTATCGACCCACGCGGAGCGCGCCGCGTCCAACGCCGTCTGGGCGCGGTTCACCATGTACGGAGCCACCGCGCGCACGTCGGCGCCGACGCCGAGCAGGTAGTCCGACAGCGCCGACAGGCGGTCGTTCGCCGAGACCTCGTCGCCCACCCGGTAGATCGGCAGGTCGTCGTCGTCCAGCGCCAGGAGGTTGGCGCTGGAGTCGTAGTCGTCGAGCGCCAGGAACAGGCGCGCCACGGCGGAGCCGAAGTCGAGCCGCGCCACATCCCACTCCGCCTGCCAGTCCGGCTCGGCCACCGCGCGCGCGGAGTCGTACAGCCCTTGCGCCAGGCCCAGCCCCACGAACGCCCGCCGGAAGAAGCCGATCAGGTGCGGCTCGACGTCGGCGAAACGCACCAGGCCGCTGCGCGCATCGACCACCAGCTTGGACAGGACGTCGATCTGGTCGCGCAGGGCGCGCAGCAGGCTCACCGCCAGCCCCACCGGCTGCTCGTGGCTGTTGGCGGCGGGATAGGAATCCGCCGGAAACAGCCGGGGACGGTAGTCCGGCGCGTGCAGCGCCGCCCCGGGCAGCATCGGCATCGCCGCGGCGATGCGCGGGTGCAGCAGCAGGTCCCACCCGTCCAGCGCCGCCTGCAGCGCGTCTTGCAGCGCGAACTCCTGCCGCAGGCGTTCCGACGCGGGCAGGATGTCGTTCACCTGCTGCACCTCCAGCGCCTCGCGGACGATCATCGAGTGCAAGGCGAGCCACTGCTGGGCGAGGCGATGACCCAGGGCGCTCGCCGCGGGGTTCCAGGGCGCCGACACGCCGAGCGCGCGCGAACGGTCGTCGGCCCACGCCAGCGACAGCGCGGTGATCATCCGCGACGCATCGACACAGCCGCCGGAACCCAGCACCCCGTCCGCCGTGCGCGACCGCTCCAGATCGTCGAGGCACACCCGGATCTGCTCGTTGACCGCGAAGCTCCCCTGCTCCAGCAGGGGCAGCGTGCGCGGCGCGTCGCCCGGCCCCGGCGCGCACGAGAGATCGCCGGCCGGCGAGGGGAGTCCCGTCGCCGCCGGAACGTAGATCTGTTCGACGAAGTGGTGGACCGTCGATCCGGTGCCCGCCGCGGTGCAGACGACGGCCGTCGCCCGGGCGGCGGGGTCGGCCCCGAGGTCGGCGGGGAGACCGTCGAGCGTCCAGCCCTCGACGTTCAACGGCACGTTCGCCCGAGCGGCGGGGTCGGCCGAGCGTTCGTACGGGTCGGGCAGCGCGGGCGCCGTCTCCCCGGCCGGCAACTCCGCCGTCCAGGTCAGCGCGACGCGCCAATCGATGTACGGCGCGTGGACGTCGGTCGTCACGCCGCCGAAGGTCGTGCGCAGGACCATGCTCAGCACGCCCCCGTGCCAGCGCACCGACTGCGAGCGGGCGTCGAGCGTGACCTCCGGCCCGCGGTCGTCCGGCGTGGCCGAACCGAGGTAGAGGTGGCGGGCGATCGTGGCGGTCCAACCTCCGCCCGTCACCGGAACGAGCCGGCCGACGGTCGGCGCGCCGACGAACAGGGCGCGGCGCGGATCGGTGAACGCCAGCACGTACTCGGCGCGCGGAGCCGGGTAGACCTTCAGCGTCACCGGGATCCGCAGGGTCTGCAGATCCTCGGACAGCGCCGCGCTGTCCGGCCGCGACGAGAAGCCGGCGCCGACCGGCCAGGCGAAGCCGGCGTAGATGCCGCTGCCGTCCGCCGGCGGCGCCGGCGCGTCGGCCGGAGCCGGGATGCGCACGCCCACCGCCAGGCGGGTGCCGTCCGCGAAGACCGCGACCTCGCGGGCCAGGTCCTCCGTCGTCGCCGCCTCGCCCGTGTAGCGGACGCGGACCGCGACGCCCCCGCCGTCGCCCGCCGGGATGCCGTCGAGGGTGCACTCCTCGGCGAACGTCGCCTCCGCGCCGCACGCCACCTCGACCCCGTCGCCGCCGACGACCCGCACCGGACCGGCGTCGCGCGAGGCCGCGCGGAGCAGCACGGACTTCTCCACGCCCGCGCGGCGGAACTCGAGCAGGTCGGGCTCGGCCGACAGCACCGCGCGGGGCTGGCGCACCGGGAGCGCCACGCGTGTCGAGTCGCCCGCGGCGCGGCAGCGGCCGAAGTCGTCGCACCACCCGCCGGAGGCGCAGTCGTCGTCCGCCGCGCAGTCGTGGGCGCACCGCCCGAGAGCGCAGTGCGCCCCGCACGGGCAGTCCTCATCGACTACGCAGGCGCGCGGCTCGGCCAGCAGCGCCGGATCGCGCTCGCAACGTCCCCCGGTTCCATCGCCCCCCTCCCCGTCGAGGCCGTCTTCGACGTCCGTGTCGGCCCCGTCGGCGACGTCGGCCGGCGAGGCATCGTCGCCGCACCCGGCGGCGCCGGCCGTCGCCAGAGCCCAGAAGAGTGCTCCAAGAACGAACCGCTTCATGGTCATCCCGTCCTCCGATGTTGGTGTTCCCCGAGTCGCTGCGGGACCTCGGTCCAGCGGATGCCGGCTACGGCTTGATGCAGACGAGCACCCGGCGCCGCTCGCCCCTGTCGCTCACTTCGTCGCCGTCCCACTCCACTGCGCCGAAGCCGGAGACGAAGCCCCGGGACCAGCAGTAGCGGTGGATCGCCGAATTGCAGGGCAGGGTCCAGAAGTTGGTGTTGTCGCGATCGCAGGAGGACACGAGCCATTCCAGCGTCTGCTGCCGCACCTCGACCCACTCCACCATCGATTGCGGCAGGCAGACCACCGTGGCTTCGCCGGTCGCGTCGGACCGTTCGACCGGTCCGAACCCGCTGCCCCAGCCCTGCGACAGGCAGTAGCGGTGGATCGCCCGGTTGCAGTACCACCCGGCCCGTTCTTGCCCGGAGCCGGTACCGCACCTCCCGTCGAAGGTCGACAGGGTGGTGTATCCGACCGTGATCCGGGGCGGAGCCACCAGGCAGGCGACCGTAACGTCATCGCCGGAAGCCTCGACCGGCCCGAAGCCGGTGGTCGTGCAGTCGCGTCCTTCGCACCACCGGTTGACGGCCGAGTTGCAGCCGGTACTGACGGCGTTGCCCGAGGTGCACTCGGAGTGCAGCGGCGTCAGGTCGCCGCTGAACGTGGGGTGGCGTTCGACGGCTCGAAACCCATCGTCCATCAACCCGTCGCAGTCGTCATCGATGCCGTTGCAGACTTCCGAGGGCGGCACGAGACTCCAGGCACTGCACGGGTCGTCGCACTCCAGCGCGGGTTCGGCGCCACAGGCGTCGATGTATGGGATCGTCCGGCCCTGGCAGCAGGCGGCGGTTTCGTCGCATGCTCCATCGATGTCGTCATCGACGCCGTTGCAGACGGCCGCCTCGGCGGGCGTTTCGGCCACGCAGTTGCCCGCCAAGCCGACCTGGGCCCCGGGTTCGCCGTCCGGGGTGCCGGCGAATCTGCCGCCGGGGCCGCCTTCGCCGGGGAGGAAGGTCGTGGCGCCCTCGACGACGAGGGTCGAGCCGACACACCACGTGGCGGCCGATGTCCCTCCGGCTCCGTTGCCGCCGCGCCCGCCGTCCTGCCCGCGCCCGCCCCGGCCACCCCGAGCGCCTGCCGTGCGACCGCAGTCCAGGGAGACGCCGCAACCGCACCCCGGAGGCACAGCCATCCCCGGCGCACCACCGTCGCCGCCGTTGCCACCGGGTCCGCCGGCCCCTCCGATCCCGCCGCTGCCGCCGTCGCCGCCGTGGATTTCGCAATCGCGCACGACCAACCCGGTCGAGTCGACCGCGAAGAGTCCGATCGACCACCCCCCCGGCCAACCGCCGGTTCCACCCCTGCCCCCTGCTCCTCCGGCGCCTCCTCCACCGCCCCCTGCGCCCGTGATACACTGGCAACCGCCGAGCGAGCCCTCCACGTGGTAGTCGCCGAACCCCGACCCGCCGCCGGCCCCGCCAAGGCCTGCGGCGCCGGTTCCGCCGGTTCCGCCGCGCCCGACGGGCACCAGCCACCGCGCGCCTTCGCCGGCGACGGCGATCGAGTGGTCCGGACGGCCCGGAGCGCCCGGCCGCCCGGGAACGTTCGAACGCGACTCTCCGGCCTGCCCCGGCCCGGCCGCCGCCATGCCGCCTTGGGCCACTGTGCAATCCCCGCCGCCGACGGGACACCCACCGGGGCTTCCATCGGCCCCGGACCTGGGCAAGGGGTTCATGCTGCTGTCGAACCCGGCCGTTCCCCCGGCGCCACCCGCCGTCATCCGGTCGCCCCCCGTCGCCGCTGCTCCGGCGCCGCCCGGGGCCGATAATGACGAGGTGCAGGCCGGAGGGCACCCACCGGACTCGCAGCGGGAGTTGGAGCCGTTCGCGCCCGCGGCGCCGTTCGCGCCCGGCGCTCCCGGCTCGCCGTCTCCCCCGGCCCCGGCCTCGCCGGGCTGCACCAGGATCCGGACCAACCGCAGCGCGGGCGCGTGGCGGACGTACAGTCCGTAGTTGACCGCTCCCTCCGCGCTCGACGCGAGCGCCAGCGGCGCGGTCAGGAACGTCAGGTTCGACAGCGTCGTCGGGTCGGTGATCTCCTCGATCACCGTGCCCACCAGGCGATCCTCCTCCGCCAGCGAGGCCGGGACGGACCAGGTCGGGCGCTGCGACCGGTCGGGCAGCCAGTCGGGCAGCCCGGTGTAGCCGCCGTGCACCGACAGCCCGTTGACGAACTCCGGACGCTCGTTGAACACCGGCGATCCGCCGATGATGATCGCGTGCGCCCCGCGCAGCAGCGCCCCGGCCGTCGCCGCGGCCAGCGTGGCGTACGGTCGCTCGCGGCTGCCGTCGGCGTCGTCGCCCTCGTAACGGGTGTCCATGTAGACGAACGGGTAGAACGGGGATGTCGGGTCGCAGACGACGAAGGCGGGGTCGAGGCCCAGGCCGTTCCGGATGTGGTCGTCGTCGCAGACGAATACCCCGGCGTCCGGGTCGCAGCCGGCGAGCAGCCCCAGGCCGCACAGGCCGCAGGGTCCCGACAGCTCCGTGCGGCAGACGTTGCCGTAGGTGACGCGCCCGCCGTCGAAGGCCGGGGCCGGGTCGCAGTAGGACCCGGAGCACAGTTCGTCGCCGCACGAACGCAGATCGTCTTCGTCGCAACTCGCGAGGCGACAGACGCAGGCGGAGGCGCCGCAGGTCACCGGCGCGTAGTCGCAGTTCCCGCCGGTGCACCCCACCGCCGTCTCGCACGGACGGGGCGGGCAGTCGGTTTCCCAGCTCTCGTCGGTGCACCCGCACCCGGCGAGGCACTCGATCGTGCCGCCGCAGCCGTCGTCGAACGTTCCGCAGACCGGGCCCAGATCCACGCAAGTCCGCCGCGTGCAACCGTCGTCGCCGGTGTCGCCGGTATCGCCGGTATCGCTGGTATCCCCGGCATCCTCGGTGTCGCCGACGCCGTCGTCGAGCGTCGTCTCGTCGTCCGCATCGAGGACGTCGAACGAATCCTGCCCATCGGGCGAAGAGTCGCCGTCGCTGCAGCCCACGGCGGCGCTCAGGGCCGCCGCCATCGCCCACGCCACGCAACGCCTCATTCCGACCATGGAGATAGACCCTCCTCGCGCGAGTTCCCCTCTTGCGAAGTCCTCACGCGCAGACGCTCCCCTCTTCGCCTCGGATGACCTTCGCGACGCGGCAATTAGCACCGGCCGGCGTGGCTTTCAAGCACCGGGGCGCCGCGTCGATTCCGGCGGGTCGGCCCGCCGTGCCTACGGCTACGGGACGATCTGGAAGACCACCCGGCGGTTGCGGGCCCGGCCTTCGGAGGTCCGGTTGTCGGCGATCGGTCGTGTCTCGCCGTAGCCTTCCGAGGACAGGCGGTCCGCCGCGACCCCGTGGCGTTCGACGAGGAACCGGACGACGGCGGCCGCGCGCCGCCGCCGCCCCCGCCGTCGAAACGGCCAGCGTGGCCAGCCACGCCAGAACCGGTCGGGATCGCACCGACCGCATGGCATCCTCCCCGGTCGCCCGGAAAGGGATTGCCGCCGGATGCCGGACGCTTGCCATCCCGCCGCCGCGATGCCTCGCCCCCGTCCCGCACCGCCCCGTCGGGCTCGCGTGGGTCACCCTGCTCGCGTGAGGGGACGCAGATCGTCGCGAACGCCCTGTCGGGCTCGCGTGGGTCACCCCCTCGGGGGACAGATGCGGCCCGTCCGTCGCGCCCCGCCGAGCCTTCCGCCTCGGCCCGCTTCGCCCTTCATCGGTACGACGAGTTGTACCACCATTCGACCTGCAGCCCGATGAAGTGCTCGACGTCGTGCGCCCGCCGCGGGTCGTCCTCGCCCAGCGTGTTCCGGGCCGCGTCGTTGGGCAGCGAGATCTGGTAGACGAGCCGGATCTGGGGTCGCGAGAGGGTGCCGCGCCCGAGCGGCACCCACATCGGCATCGCGGCGAACTTCCAGATCTGCGGCGTCTCCGGCTCGCCCGACTCGACCGCCAGCCCCGCCGACTTGCGGAACTGGTACGACGCCTCGACGGCGACGTGGAACCAGTCGTTGAGGTAGAAGTGCGGGCGTAGCGCGAGGGCGAACTCCCAGGCGTCGTCGAGGTCGTACCGGTTGCGATCGGCGTCCTCGAACCAGCGCGCGTAGGCCGCGCCGAGCAGTCCGAACCAGTCGAGTTCGAGGTTCCCGGCGGCGACGAGGGCGAACTCGGTGGCGTCGAGCGCCCGTTTCTCCTGGTCGACGCCGAAGGGGATCGCCATCTCGCCGTAGGCGCCCAGTCCGCCGCCGGTGCGGAGCCACAGGTTGAGGAAGTCGCCGCGGCCGGTCCACAGCCCGCCCTGGACTCCCGCGACCCATCCCTGGTCGTCCGGCAGCCATTCCTCGGTACGGTCCTCGCGCACCAGCGTGCCGGAGGCGATGAAGTGCCCTTCGCCATAGAGGACGACCTTCCACCCCAGGTCGTCGGGCGATTCCGGCAGCGCGAGACGCTCGGCCTTGAGGCTCACGATCGTCCGCGGGCGGTCCAGCATCAGGACGTCGCGCGAGCCGAACACCGGGTCGGGCACTTCGAGGTACTGGGTCTGCCAATCGTCGTCGAGGCGGTTCATGCCGACGTGGGCCGCGACGCGGTAGGCGCCGAGGTCGATCCCCGCGCCGCCGCCGACGGTGTTGAGGTTGTCCAGCGGCCACCAGTCGAAGAGGTAGACGTCGTCGCCGCGGTACATCCGCGACCCGGCCCAGAAACGCAGCCAGCCGCGCCAGACCGACTCGACGTACAGGTTGCGGATCGCGAGCGACTGCACCGGGTCGCCGGTGAAGTGGAACAGGTCGTCGAACACCGCCACCGTCGCCAGCATCCGCAGGGCGACGTCCTCGGTCGGATGCATCGCGTAGCCGAAGTCCAGTTCCAGGTAGGCCGGTTGTTCGAGCCGCGGGCCGTGCGACACGACGGAGAACGGTTCGGCCGTGCCGCCGCGTCCGTCCCACGCGATCCCGACCCGGCCGTACGTCCCGAACTTGAACCCGTCCTCCGGGTGCCCCGGCGGCTCCGGGGTCGCGGTCGTCGTCGCGGCCGCATCCGCTTCCCGTCCGCTCTCCGCCGTCGTCCCGGTCGTCCCCGGCTCGGTTTCGCCGACCGCGTCCTGCCGCCCGCCGGGGGCGGCCGTCGCGCTCGCCGCCGGCCGGTCGGCCGCGGTCGGGTT
>JAAZOP010000626.1 GCA_012797735.1 Myxococcales bacterium | reverse complement strand
CGGCAGGCGCCGGCGCGGCGGCGGGAGCGCCCGGGGCGGCCGGCGCGCGCGGAGACGCCGGAATGATCGGGGCGGCCTGGCCCGCGGCGAGCGGGGGAAGAGCGAGGCCCGGGGGACGGACGTCGGGCCGGAGGACGGCTCGGCGACCCTGGCCGGCCAGCCAGGCGAGGTAGCCGTCGGTGCCCGAGGCGAGCCACATCGCGTTGCAGCCGTTGAGGCGGTAGAGGATGCCGCCGAGAACCGCGCCGCCGTCGCGACCGGTGCGATCGGCGAACACGACCTGCGGATCGTCCCGACAGACCTCCGCGAAATGCTCGAACAGATGTTCGGGATCGGCCTGCCGGACGTCGACGCCGGGGAAGTTGTCGCGGGGCAGGCCGCCGTCGCCGCCGACCTGGAGCAGGTGGAGGGTCGCGGGGCGCTCGCGCACGAGATAGTCGAACTCGGCCGGGGACAGGGCGCCGGGCTCCTGGGCGAGCTGGGCCGCGACGTCCTCGCCGAGACGGGCCCAGGGACGGCCGTCGGGGACGGGGAAAGCGGGGGAGAGCCAGAGCAGCGCGGCGAGGGCCGTGAGGATCCCGAGGCCGATCTTCTCGGTGCGGTTCCAGAGAAAGGCTCTCATGACCGGGCCTCCTCGGCGGGGGCCTTCGATTCGGCTTCGCGACCGGCGGGCGCGGCGGCCTTGCGGGCCCAGTAGGCTTCCATGCGGTTGCCGAAGCCGAAGAAGGCGAACGCGAAGAGCGCGGCGGCGAGGAGGACCCAGCCGGGGTTGACGCCGAGCCAGCCGGGGAAGGTCATCGCGCCGCGCGCGGTGCTGTTGTAGAAGTCGGCGAGCGGGTCGTAGGCGACGGCGAAGCCGGCGATGCCGACGACGAGCCCGGCGAGGTAGGCGAGGCCGTCGAGCTTCCGGTTGACGGCGGAGACGACGGCGGTGCCGGGACAATAGCCGCCGATGACGAATCCGAAACCGAAGATCAGGCCGCCGACGAGCTGCGGGAGGAGCCAGGTGTGCGGCGCGTCGATCGCGGTGAGGTCGAGGACGCGCAGGGCGCCCAGAAGGTACGCGCCGGCCATCAGCGTCAGGATCGCGGAGAACATCACCTTGGGGACGCGGAAGTCGCGGAGGTACAGCACCGCCACGATGTTCCGGCCGTCCCCGAACCCGCCGCGCTCGAGGAGGAAACCGAAGAGGAAGCCGACGGCGGCGAAGACGAGCGCGCCGAGCGGCATGCCGAGCAGGTCCTGCAAGTGGATCGGTCCGGTGGTCATGTCCATTGCCTCCTGACGAACCAGGCCATGGCGAAGCCGCCGGCGAAGACGGCCATCAGGAAGATCCACGCGCCGACGGACATCAGGCCGCCGCCGACGATCCCCTGGCCGCTCGTGCAGCCGCGGGCGAGCCGGGCGCCGACGCCGGCGAGGATGCCGCCGGCGAAGGCGAGGCCGAGGCGGAGGCCGCGGCCGGCCCGGGGACCGCGGAGAATCTCCGTCCTGTTGCGACCGCCCAGAATCCCGGAGACCAGGCCGCCGATGGCGGTGCCGACGAGCAGGTAGACCAGCCAGTAGTCGAGCGGGTGGGCGCCCTTGTGGAAGAACCACTTGAAGTTGCCGTTGGCCTCGGTCCAGTCGGGGGCGACGAGATGGGTGCCCCAGGCGGTCAGCCGGGCCATCGCGCCCGAGGCGCCGATCCCCTTGCCGGTGAGGAGAAAGGCGAGGAGCACCACCAGGCCGAGGGCGACCCCGACCAGGTAGGGGTTCCAGTACTCACGATCGCGGAGTCTGATCGGCATCGGCTCCCTCCGGGGCCGGCGCGTCGCAGGTGCGGCGGCCGGCCAGACAGTCGTCGAGCACCTCGTGGTACCACTTGGCGTGGTGATGGTAGGCGTAGCGGGCATCGACCCGGCCCGTGAACATCGAGAAGAAGGCGGGACGCTCGTTGGGCATGAACGCGGCCATGTAGATGTGGACGAACAGCGCGGCGAAGACCGCGGCGACGGCGACGAAATGGAGCGGGACGCACCAGGCGACGAGCCATTGCGGTCCCAGGTGGAAGGCCGTGACGAAGCCGGTGGCGATGATGACGAGGGTGGCGGCGACGACCACCCACCCGAACAGTTTCTGCCCGGCGTTGTAGGCGCCCTGCGGAGGAAGGGGGAGGGAGGGGCTGACCAGCGAACGGGCCTTGCGCCAGAGCCAGACGAGGTCGTCGGCGTCGAGCCGGAGGTTGCGGAAGAACCCCAGGACGTAGCGGCGGAAGCCGAACACGGCGTAGGGAAGCATGCCGGCGACCCACAGCACGCCGACGACGACGTGGAACCGGAGCAGGTGGGCGCGGGAGCCGAAGACGGCGACGACCAGCTCCTGGAACCAGGCGGGGGCGATGTGGTAGCGGCCGGTGACGATCAGGGCGCCGCCGGTGAGCAGCTCGAGGGCCCAGACGACGGCGTTGAACCAGTGGAGCCAGATCACGGCGACGTCGTGTTTCCGGAGCGTGGCGCCCCGACGCGGCGGCGGGAAGCGCCGGGACGGCACGGCGGGGGGCGCGAGGACGCGACCGACGCGCTCGAGAAGGCGTTCGACGCGATCAGCGGTGGCCGGCATGGTCCTGCTCCTCGGGCCGCGGGGGCGGCAGCGGTTCGGGCACTGCGTCGTCGGGCTCGTCCGGGGGAGGTTCGAAGCGGCCGAACTTCTCGCCCTGCACGAGCTGGCTGAAGAAGGCGGCGGCCTGGCCGAGGAAGGTCAGGCCGAGCACGGCGAACATCGCCGGGCGCAGGACGCGCTCCCAGAGCGACCCCGCCGGAGGCGGCCCGGTCCGGTCCGGGTCGGGGGGATGGTGACGCAGAATCAGCTCCAGCTTGGCGGGGGAGCCGCGGTAGTAGACGTTCGGGCCGATCGAGACCTGCGGCGTTTCGAGCCGCGCGGCGCCCTCGAGGTAGACCAGGCGGTGGACGTCGGAGGCGGGGTCCTCGAGGTCGCCGAAGATGCGGGCGTCGGCGATGCAGGTGCGGGTGCAGGCGGGGGCGATGCCGCGATCGACGAGCGGGGCGCAGAAGGTGCACTTGTCGACCTTCTGCTTGACCGGGTGGAAGAACCGGGCCTGATAGGGGCAGGCGTGGACGCAGTACCCGCAGCCGATGCAGAGCGCCTCGTCGACGAGCACCCGGCCGGCGTCGTCCTGGTAGGTGGCGCCGGTCGGGCACGCGGACAGGCAGGTCGGGCGGTCGCAATGGTTGCACAGGCCGACGTAGACCGCCCGCTCGACGTTCGGAAAAACGCCCTGGGCCGGGATCTCGGTCACCCAGTCGCGACGCCGCGTGTCGGGAGGCGTCTGCCACTCGGTCTCGCAGGCCAGCACGCAGGCGCCGCAGCCGACGCAGCGGTCGAGGTCGATCACCATTCCGTAGCGTGGCATCGCGGGCCTCCCTAGCATCCGCCCTTCGGCGGGGCGCTGTCGGCGGGCGGTCGGGGCGGCGGTGCGGTCGCCGCGGGTGTCGCGGCGGCCGGGGCCGGCGGCGGCGCCGCAGCCTCGCGCTTGCGGTCGCGGAACACGGCGGTCGGCGGCGGCTCCAGCTCCGGGGCCTCGAGCGGGACGCCGTCGCGCAGGATGCGGACGAAGTTGACGCGCATCCCGCTGGCGCCCGTCTCGGGATCGACGGCGAAGCGGGTGGTGAGCGTGTTGTCGGACCAGCCGCGGTTGAAACCGCGGCGCAGCGCCGGCGAGCGGCCGCCGAAGCCGTGCCAGGTGTAGGCGATGCCGGGCCGGAGGCCCGGGGTGAGGCGGACGACGGCCGGGCCGCTGCGGACCTGGTCCTGGTTCTCCAGTTCGACCCGGTCGCCGTCGACCAGCCCCATCGCGCGCCCCTGCTCGTCGTTGACGAAGACGGGGTTGTCGTCGACGTGCGCGTCGAGCCGCCGGTTGTTCAGCGAGCGGGCGAAGCTGTGGTACGGCGTGCGGCCCGCGATCAACCGGAGCATCCCCGGCGGGTTCCGCTCGGGGGGGACGTAGACCGGCAGCGGCGGGAACTGCTTCTCGGCGAGCGCCTGCGAGTAGATCTCGATCCGGCCGCTGTCGGTGTAGAGCTTGGGCTCCTCCGGGAACGGCCAGCCGGGAGCCTCGACGATGCCCTTGCGCCGGAGCTCCTCGAAGGAGATGTCGGTCTTGGCGAGTTGCAGGCCGATGAACTCTTCGATCGAGGCGCAGGGGAGGCAGTCGGAACGGCCGACCGCCTCGAGGATTCCGCGGGTGATGGCGAAACCGTCGCGCGTGTCGTGGACCGGCGGCACGACCGGCTGCCGGAGGGCGAGGAACGGCTGCTGCGCGTTCCGTTCGGCGAAAACCCCGTCGTAGCGCTCGAGGTAGGTCGATTCCGGCAAGACGATGTCGGCGTACTGCGTGATCTCCGTGGGCAGGATGTCGACGACGCAGACGAAATCGAGCTTCTTGAGCGCCTCGGCGGTGCGTTGGGGGTACGGCGCGGACTGGAGGAGGTTCTGGCCCCACACGAGCCAGGCGCGGACGGGGGGCGGGTCGGCCAGGGAGTTCTCGATGATGCAGTGGGTGGGGATGCCCTCCTGGCGGAAGTGGTACTGGTCCTCGGGACAGAGGGGCTGGGCGGGGTCGTCCTTCGGGTCGCAGGGGCAGGCGCCGAGCTGCAGGGGGCTGGGGTAGAACAGGCCGCCCGGACGGCCCCAGGCGCCGAGAAGCGCGGTGAGGATCGCGACCGCGCGGGCGCGCTGGGTGTCGTTGCCGTACCAGGCGGTCTGGCGGCCCGGGTGGAGGGCGACGGCGGGTCGCGTCGCCCCGAACAACTCGGCGGTGGCCTCGATCGCGGACGCGGCGATGCCGGTCTGCGCCTCGGCCCACCGGGCGTCGAACGGCCGGACGTGCTCGGCCAGCCGCTCGAAACCGGTCGCGTAGCGCACGACGTACTCCTCGTCGTAGAGCTTGCGCTCGATCACGAGGTGGATCCAGGCCAGCAGCAGGGCGGTGTCGGTGCCCGGGCGGATCGGCAGCCACCAGTCGGCCTTGGAGGCGACGACGGAGTAGCGGGGGTCGACGACGACGAGCGTGGCGCCCCGGGCGAGGCCGTCGGCGAGGTGGGCGACCTGGCTGACGTGGGCGTTCTCCCCGAGGTGGGTGCCGAGGAGGACGATCGCGCGGGCCTGCCCCAGGTCCACGCGCTCGGGAGAGCCCGGCGTCATGCCGAAGGTGATCGTGTAGGCGGCCTCGCGGGGTCCGCGGCACTGGAAGAAGGAGGCGGAAGAGACCGTGCGGGAGCCGAGGTGCTCCATCATCGACAGGGGGTACTTGGCGCTGGTGCCGTGGCCGAAGAAGGCGAGGGCGTCGGGGCCGTAGGTGTCGATCACGCGGCGGAACTCGGCGCCGACGCGGGCGAGAGCCTCGTCCCAGGAGATGGGGCGGAAGCGGCCCTGGCCGCGCGGGCCGACGCGCTCGAGCGGTCCGCGGAGACGGTCGGGGTCGTAGAGCAGATCGATGCCGGCGTTGCCGCGGGCGCACAGGCGGCCCCGGGACAGGGGATGGTCGGGGTTGCCCTCGATGCGGACGAGGCGCCCGTCGACGACCTTGCCGCGGATGCCGCACTTCCAGAAGCACATCTCGCAGATCGAGGGGACGAGGGCGGCCTCGCGGTCGCCGGCGCGGCCCCTGCGCCGCAGCGGATCGGCGGCGGCGGAACGGGGAACGGCGGCGGCCGCCGCCGTCGCCGCGGAGAGCTGGAGGAAGCCGCGGCGGGAGAGGGTGGGGCTTCGTTTCACGGTCGTCCTCCCTGGTTGAGGCAGCTCTCGACGCAGCGGACCATCTGGCGGAGGTGGGGTCGGGCGAGGCGGTAGTAGGTGCGTCCGTCGCGGCGGACGGTCAAGACGAGGCCGCGCATGCGCAGGATGCGGAGCTGCTGGGAGACGACGGCCTGGGGGACGCCGAGCGTTCCGGCGAGCTCGTTGACGTAGGCCTCGCCGCGGCAGAGACGGGCGACCAGGCGGAGCCGCAGGGGGTGGGCGACGGCCTTGAGCAGCTCGGCCGCCTCGCCCGCCGCGGCGCCGTCCTGGAGCACGACACGACCGCATTGCTGATCCAACATAGACATATCGCTCTATATCTACCAAGATCCAGACCCGCGTCAAGCCCCTTCGTGCCGTTGCCTCCCCTCCCGGCTCCGCGTTCCCCGGGGCGGGCCGGCCGGGCGGGGAAGACGACGGTTGCGGAACGCGGGGCCCGGCCCGTATGCTCGCGGGGCCGCGGGGCGGCGGGAGCGGACGGGCATGCACGCGATCGAACTCGAGAACCTGCGGATGGAGTACGCGAACGGCCGCGGAATCCACGGGCTGACGCTGCAGGTCGAGCGGGGAGAGATCTTCGGCTTCCTCGGGCCGAACGGCGCGGGGAAGAGCACGACGATCCGGACGCTGCTCGGGATGCTCGCGCCGGACGCGGGAACCGCCCGGGTGGCGGGACACGACATCGTGACGGACGGGGTGGCCGTGCGGCGGGTGACGGGGTACCTGCCGAGCGAGAACGCGTTGTACCTCGGGATGACGGGCGAGGAGGCCGTGCAGTTCTCGCTGCGGGTGCGCGGGTGTCCGGAGCGGATGTTGCGCGCGGCGGATCTGGCGCGACGGTTGAGCGTCGATCTGCGGCCGAAGCTGCGGAGCCTGTCGCACGGACAGCGGCAGAAGGCGGCGATCGTCGTCGCGTTGGCGCACGACCCCGAGGTGCTGATCCTCGACGAGCCGACGACGGGGCTGGACCCGCTGGTGCAGGAGGAGTTCTTCGCCCTGCTGCGGGAGGAGCGGGATGCCGGCAAGACGGTCTTCCTGAGCTCGCACGTCCTGTCCGAGGTGGAGCAGCTCTGCAAGCGGGTCGGGATCATCCGGGACGGGCTGCTGGTGGAGGTGAACGAGGTCGAGGCGCTGCGCCGCAACCGCGTGAAGCACGTCGCGGTGACGTTCCGGGGACCGGCGGAAGACGTCGCGTCGTGGCCGGGGTGCAGCGAGGTGCGGGTCGATGGACCGCGCGCGCGGTTCGCGTTCCACGGCCCGATCGGGGCGTTGCTGGAACGGCTGGCGCGGGCCGACGTGGTCGATGCCTCGGTCGGCGATCCCTCGCTCGAGGAGGTCTTCCGGGCCTTCTACCGCAAGGGGGAGGAAAGCGGGGGGGACGACGGATGATGGGCGTGACGGGCGCGCTGGTGCGGCAGCACCTGCGGGAACACCGGCTGTCGCTGCTGTTGTGGGCGTCGGCGTCGGCGCGGGCGGCGTTCGCCGTGGCGTCGACCGCGGAGGCGGTGGCGGACCCGCGGCTGCTGCGGGAATGGCTCGGACAGCTCCCCGAGGAGATGCAACGGCTGCTCGGACGGGTGCCGGACTACGAAAACGCGGTGGACTGCTTCGTGTCGTTCAAGTGGCTCTACCTGATGCCGCTGATCGGGGCGCTGTTCGGGAGCACGGGGGCGCTGGGGGTGATCGCGCGCGACGTCGAGCGGCGGACGGCGGACTTCGTGTTGAGCCTGCCGGTGACGCGGGCGCGCCTGCTGGCCTCGCGCTTCGCGGCGCTGGCGATCGGGATGGGTTCCGTCTACCTGGCGGCGTACCTGGGGCTGGTGGCGACGCTGTGGGCGCAGGGCATGCACGGGTCGTTCGGGCGCTACGCCGCATTCTACGCGGGGAGCTGGTGCGTGGCGCTGGCGTTCGCGGCGGCCGCCCTGCGGCTCGGCCTGGGGGGCCGGGGATACGGCGCGGCGATGCGCTGGGGCGTGCTGCTGGCGGTGGGGGCGTTCCTGCTGGACGTCGTCAACCGCGTGGCGGCGGGGCCGCGGGAGGTGGGGTGGGTCGTGCTGTACGGGCTGGTCGACGCGCAGGAGGTGGTGGGGCGCGGCGCGTTCCCGTGGGGCGCGGTGCTGGCGGGGCTGGCGGCGACGGGCCTGCTGGTCGGATGGTCGTCGCGGGTCTTCGGGCGGATGCGCGTGGCGGCGTAGGGGGCGGGTGATGGCGGTGGTGCAGGGCACGCGGGCGTTGTTCCGGCACTGGGTGCGCGAGGAGGCGCGCGCGCTGGCGGCCTGGGCCTCGGCGCTGGCGGTCCTGGCCGCGGGCCTCGGCGTGCTCGCGCTGCGCGCGGGACAGATCGGCGAGTTCATGGCGCTGTTCGAGCGGAACCTGGAGCGGCTGCCGGTGGTGTTGCGGCTGCTCGGGGGCAAGGCGGCGCTGCGGGATCCGTCGGCGCTGGTCCTGGCCGCGCTGTTCCGGACGGCGGCGCCCGTGCTGCTGCTGGTCTGGACGTCGTCGGCGGTGCTGCGGATCTACACGGCGGAGGCGTCGGGGGGGACGCTGGAGTTCCTGCTGTCCCTGCCGGTGACGCGCGGCCGGCTGCTGGCCACGCGCGTCGCCGCGTACGGCCTCGGGCTGGCCGTGCTGGTCGCGGCGCTGTCCGCGGGCGCGTGGGCCGGGATGGCGCTGGGGGGCGGAACCGTGTCGGGGACGGTGCTGGCCCGCACGGGACTCGGGCTGTTCGCGTTGTTCGCCTGCCTGGGCGGCCTGGGGTTCCTGCTCAGCCTGGCGTTCCGGGACCACACGCAAGGCCTGCTGGCGCTGCTCGGCGTGCAGTTCCTGCTGTTCGTGGCCGGGGCGGCGATGGAGGGCGGAGGGGACGGAGTGTGGCGACGGCTCAACCCGTACGGATACTACGCGGGAGGAGGGTGGACGGGCGAGACGGCGGGGGCCTGGGGGGACCTCGGGGTTCTCGCGGCGGCGGCGCTGGTCCTGTGGTGGCTCGGCGGGGTCGTGTTCGTGCGACGGCAGCTCTAGCCGCGCGCCCGCGCGCGCCGTCCCGCTAGCCGCCCGCCCGGGACTTGAAGAAGCGGTACAGGGTCGCGCGACCGACGCCGAGGAGCTTGGCGGCCTTCACCTTGTTGCCGCCGGTG
>JAAZOP010000625.1 GCA_012797735.1 Myxococcales bacterium | reverse complement strand
GTGGTCCTCACCGCCGTCGCACCCACCCCGCTGCGCGTCCCCGGCGCCGAGACGCCGCTCGACCGGCACGGCCCCGCCGAGGCGGCGGTGCGGGAGGCGGCCGAGGCGGCCCGCGCCGCCTGCCGGCCGATCGATGACGTCCGCGGCTCCGCCGCCTACCGCCGCGAAATGGTCGGCGTGCTCGTCGCCCGCGCCGCCCGGGCCCTGGCCGGAATGGAGGGATGCGCATGACTCGACGGATCACCGTCCGCGTCAACGGCGTCGTCGAGACCGCCGACGTCGACCCCCGCCGCTCGCTGCTCGCCTTCCTCCGCGAAGACCTCGACCTGACCGGCGCCAAGGAGGGGTGCAACGAGGGCGAGTGCGGCGCCTGCGTCGTTCTCGTCGACGGCAAGCCGATCAACTCGTGCCTGATGCTCGCCGTCGAGGCCGACGGCCGGGAGATCACCACGATCGAGGGCCTTGCCCGGGACGGCGCGCTCCATCCGCTCCAGCGGGCCTTCCTCCGGCACCAGGCGCTGCAGTGCGGGTTCTGCACGCCCGGGATGATCCTCACCGCCGCCGGACTGCTGGCGGAGAACCCGGACCCCACGGAGGACGAGGTGCGGCGCGCGCTGTCCGGCAACCTGTGCCGCTGCACCGGCTACCGCCAGATCCTCGACGCGGTCCTCGAGGCCGCCGCCGAGATGCGCGGCGCGGTGGGGAAGGAGGTCGTCCGATGAGCGACCGGACCCCGCGCTGGGTCGGGACCGACGTGCCGCGCGTCGATGGCCTGGAGAAGGTCACCGGCGCCGCGCGCTACACCGCCGACCTCAAGTTCCCCCGCATGCTCCACGCCGCCGTCGTCCGCTCGCCCCACCCCCACGCCCTCGTCCGCGACGTGCGGCTGGAGGCGGCGGCCCGCGTCCCCGGCGTCCGCGCCGTCGCTGCGGGCCGGGACTTCCCGTTCCACG
The DNA here is from genome assembly GCA_012797735.1 of Myxococcales bacterium. Lineage (GTDB taxonomy): Bacteria > Myxococcota_A > Polyangia > DRWM01 > JAAZOP01 > JAAZOP01. Next base: position 5,468 of record JAAZOP010000625.1, on the reverse strand, counting down.
TCGGCATCTACCTCAAGGACCAGACCGTCTTCGCCACCGACCGCGTCCGCTACGTCGGCGACCCCGTGGCCGCCGTCGCCGCGGAGACCCCCGAGGCGGCGCGCGAGGCCGCCGCGCGCGTGGAGGTCGAGTACGAACCGCTGCGGCCGGTCTTCGACGTCGCCGACGGTCTCGCGCCGGACGCGCCGCTGGTCCACCCCGACCTGGGCCGCTACGAGTGCGTCCCGTGGATCACGCCGCAGGCCGGGACCAACATCTGCAACCACCTCAAGGTGCGCAAGGGCGACTACGAGGCGGCGTTGCGCCGCTGCGCGCACGTGATCGAACACAGCTTCTCCGTCCCGCAGGTGCAGCACGTGCCGCTGGAGCCGCACGTCTCCGTGGCGCGCATGGACGGTGCCGGCAAGCTCGAGGTCTGGACCTCGGCCCAGAGCCCCTTCACCGTCCGCCACCTGCTCTGCGCCTGCTTCCGGCTGCCGCACGGCGACGTCCGCGTCGTCGTGCCGCACGTCGGCGGCGGCTTCGGCGGCAAGGCCGGCATCAACCTCGAGCCGATCGCCGCGGCGCTGGCGATGAAGGCGCGCGGGCGCTGGGTCCGCGTGATGGTCGATCGCAGCGAGGAGTTCTACGCCGTCGTCGTCCGCCAGGGGCTCGAGGCGACCCTCGTCACCGGCGTCGACCGGGACGGCAAGGTCCTCGCCCAGAAGCTCCGCTACCTCTGGAACTGCGGCGGCTACGGCGGCTACGGCGTCAACGTCGTCCGCGCCGCCGGCTACACCTGCGGCGGCGCCTACGAGTTTCCCAACGTCTGGGGCGACTCGATCGGCGTCTACACCAACCGCCCCGTCGGCTCCGCCTACCGCGGCTTCGGCATGCAGGAGATCCACTGGGCCCTCGAACAACAGATGACGATGGTCGCCCGGGAACTGGGCTTCGACCCCGTCGAGTTCCGCCTCCGCAACTGCCTCGGCCCCGGCAAGTCCACCGTCACCGGCCAGGTGCTCGACGAACACGCCGGCCGCGTCGATCTGTGCATCCGCAAGGTCGCCGAGGCGCTCCGCTGGGGCGATGGGCGCCGGGAGCCGTACCGCGGGCGCGGCCTCGCCTGCGCCGTCAAGGCCCCCGCGATGCCGAACGACGCCGCCTCGTCCGTCGTGCTCAAGTTCTGCGAGGACGGGATGCTCGAGGTCCTCCTCTCCGGCATCGATTACGGCCAGGGCCTCAAGACCGTCGCCGCCCAGTTCGCCGCCGAGGCGCTCGACCTGCCCTTCGACCAGGTCCGCGTCCGCGGCCTGCCCGACACCGACCTCTCCCCCTACGACTGGCAGACCGTCGCCAGCCGCCAGACCTGGGCCACCGGCAACGCCGTGCTCCGCGCCGCCGAGAGCTGCAAGCGACAGCTCCTGGCGATGGCCGCGCAGGCCTTCGACGCGCCGGCCTCCCGCCTGCAACTCGCCGGCGGTCGCGTCCTCGACCCCGAAACCGGCCGCTCCCTGCCGCTCGCCCGACTCGCGATGGGCTACCAGTTCGACGACGGACACACGGTCGGCGGCCCCGTCGCCGCCGCCGCCAGCTTCGTCCCCGAAGGGCTGATCTTCCTCGACCCCGAGACGAGCCAGAGCCCCAAGCCGGTCGCCAAGTGGACCTTCGGCTGCCAGGGCGTCGAACTGCAGGTCGATCCCGAGACCGGCCGTTTCACCGTCGAGCGGATCGTCGGCTGCTACGACGTCGGCAAGGTGGTCCACCCCGGCCTCATCCGCGGCCAGACCTACGGCGGCATGGTCCAGGGCCTCGGCACCGCCGTGATGGAGGAACTGCTGCTCGACCGCGCCACCGGCCGCATCCGCAACGCCTCGCTCACCGACTACAAGATCCCCACCACCGAGGACGTGCCGCAGCGGCTCGAGGCGCACTTCGTCGAGACGCCGCAGGCCGACGGACCCCTGGGGGCGCGCGGGATCGGCGAGCACACGATGATCCCGACGCCGGCCGCGATCGCCGACGCCCTGTACGACGCCTGCGGCGTCCGCATCACCACACTGCCGATCACCGCCGAGAAGGTCCTCGCCGCGCTGCGGGCCAAGGCGGAGGGCGGGCCGGCGCGATGACCGACGCCGCCACCGGCCGCCGCTTCGACCGGGCGCTCGTCGAACGGTCGCTGCCGTGGACCGGCCGCGTCGCCGCCGTCTTCCGCCGCGCCGCGCTGCTCGAACCGGACGTGCCCGGCGAACCGCGGCTCACGCTGCTGGCCGAGGAACGCCCGCTGGTCCCCGGCGGCATCGCCCTCCCCTGGAACGATTTCGCCCCGCGGCCCGGCGAACCGGCGCGGCTCGACGGCCGGACCCTGCGGCTCGGCGACGCGACCGCCGGGACCCAACGCACCGTGCGACTGGAGGGCGACGGCGTCTCGCTGCGGCTCGCCCCGCCGCGCGACCCCCACGACCTCGAAGGCCCCGCGGTGCGGTGGGCGCCGCTGCCGCTGCCGCAACGCACCCGCGTCCTCCTGGGTCTCGACCCCGTCCCCGAAGCCGGCGTCGAGGCGGCTGCGCTGCGGCGCGCCGCCGCCGGCTTGCGCGCGCTGGCCGACGCGCTGGTCACCGCTCGCCCGGATCCCGGGACGACGGAGGAACGACCGGACGCGCCGTCCCGCGATGCCGCCGGCGCCGCCGCCTGGGACCGCCGGGTGCGCGCGCTGGCCGGCCTCGGGCCGGGCTCCACCCCGACCGGCGACTACCTGCTCGTCGGATTCGCCGCCGCCGGCAAGGTCCTCGCCGACGCCGGCCGCGTCTCCCCCTCCGCCTGCGACGCCTTCCTCGCCGCCCTGCAACGCCTGCCGGCCGACGTCACCAGCCCGGTGGGCCGCGAGATGCTGGCCCACGCCGCGCGCGGCTCGTTCCCCGAGCCGCTGCTGGCGCTGGTCGCGTGCTGGCGCGAGCCGCGGCGCGACGCCGCGGACGTCGTCGCGGCGATGACCGCCCTGGCCGACGTCGGCGCCCACTCCGGCGCCGACATGCTCGCCGGCGCCCTTGCCGTCCTGCTCCGCTCCCCCTGGGCCGACGGTGCTCCCGCCTCCCCGCCGTTCTCGGCCCGCCCTCCGCCACCCGTCTGACAGCACCCCCTCGCTCATGATCGCGCTCGCGTTCGCGCACGCGCTCGTGACCGCGCTCGTGACCGCGCTCGTGATCGTGATCGTGGACGTGATCGTGATCGTGATCGTGGACGTGATCGTGATCGTGGTCGCGCTCGTGATCGCGCTCGCGCTCGTGCTCCCGCTCCCGCTCGTGCTCCCGCTCCCGCTCGTGCTCCCGCTCCCGCTCGCGCTCGTCCCTCCCGCTCTCCGCCGGCCGGGCCCTGGACCTGCTCGACAAGGAGGCGGTGGCCGAGGGGTTTGCGCCATCGCCGGCGTTCCCCCGCGAACCTTGCGCCTGCCCGGAAGGCCGCGCGCATGGAGGCTTGACGGGTTCCGCCGAGCGGCTTCTACTGAAATCATGCAGCGACGATGCGGCGTGTGGTTCGGTGCGGGGTGCCTGGCGGTGCTGTTCATCGCCGTCCCGGAGGCGACCTGGGGGGCGAACGATTCGGTCTTCGTGTCGCAGACGGTGCCGGCGACGGTCACTCGCGGCGCGCCGTTGCCGGTCGAGCTGACGTTCCGCAACACGGGCGACACGACCTGGACCCGCGCCGCGGGCTACTTCCTCGGCTCCGAGAACCCGATGGACAACATGACGTGGGGCACCAACCGCGTCTGGCTCCCCGAGGCCGACGCGGTCGCCCCCGGCGCCTCCTACACCTTCCGCGCCACGCTCACCGCTCCCGCCGTCGAGGGCATTTACGACTTCCAGTGGCGGATGCTGCAGGAGGCGGTCGAGTGGTTCGGGGCGTATTCGACGAACCTGCGCATCGAGGTCCGGGCGCCGGTCTTCGCGTGCGACGGCACCGAGACCCTCTGCCTCGACCTGACCTCGGCGGCCGCCGTCGAGGCGTCGGGCGGCGTGGTGGTGGGCGGCGACTTCACCGCCGCCGGGTTCCAGCCGTCGGACCGCGGCGGGATCGATTGGGAGTTCGGCCCGGAGCACGACTTCTCCGCCGGCGAGATGGAGGTCGCGGTGACCGGCCTGCTGCCCCGGCCCGGCGGGGAGGGTGACGGCGGGAAGGTCTCGATCTTCGACTTCTGCGGCCTGGAACCCGAGACCAACGAGGGGGTCGGGCTGCAGAAGATGGCCGAGGACTACCGTGACGGGCACATCTTCCGCTACGGCATGGACGACGACGGCCTGGCCGACAACTGGGACGCGGTGATCATCACCGGGCGCGACTTCCGCTGCTACTACTCGATCAACGATCCTCCCTGGCAGGAAGGCGAGACCCACAACTTCCGGCTCACCTGGAGCAGCGCCGGGCTGGAGCTGTGGATCGATGCCACGCACTGCGCGAGCGGCGGGAACGGGGACACGTTCGACCCGGCGTCGAAGCTGTTCACGCTGGCGGCGCGCTGCACGCACTACGCGAACCAGCACGCGATCGCGCGCTTCACGAACCTCCGGCTCTGGGCCCGCGGCGCGCGCACGTGCGGGAACGGGGTGGTGGACCCCGGCGAGACCTGCGACGGCGACTGCCCCACCTCGTGCAGCGACGGCGACCCGTGCACCGCCGACACGCTGACCGGCAGCGCCGCCGCCTGCAACGCCGCCTGCAGCTATCCCGCGGTCGTCGCCTGCGCGGCGGGCGACGGGTGCTGCCCCGCCGGCTGCACCGGCGCCACCGACGCCGACTGCGGCGGCCCGGCGACCTGCGGCAACGGGGTGGTGGACCCCGGCGAGACCTGCGACGGCGACTGCCCGACCGACTGCGACGACGGCGACGTCTGCACGGCCGACCTGCCGACCGGCTCCGCCGCCGCGTGCAACGCCGCCTGCCGGCACACGCCGATCCCGATCTGCACGGGCGGCGACGGCTGCTGCCCCGCCGGCTGCACCGCGGCCAACGACCCGGACTGCACGGGATCCGGCGACGCCGGCACCGACTCCCCCGGCGTGCCGGATTCCGGCGGCGACGGCTGCGACTGCACCCTGGGCCGAGGTGCCCGAGGACCCTCGCCGCTCCTCCTCCTCCTCGCCGCCGCCCTGCTGCGCCGCCGCCGTAGCCGCTGACCGCCGTCGCCCCACCACGCCGCCTGCCGCCACAAGCCGATCCCGATCTGCACGGGCGGCGACGGCTGCTGCCCCGCCGGCTGCACCGCGGCCAACGACCCGGACTGCACGAGGTCCGGCGGCGACGACGCTCGCAACGACCGCGGTGCCCGGGAACGACTAGGGCGAGGAGAACAGGCGGCCGGCGAGGCGGACGAGCGGATCCTTGTAGTCCGGGACGCAGATCGAGGCGACGTAGGCGCGGTCGCCGAACGCCTGCGCCAGCTCGACGAACCGACGCGGCGGGAAGGCCAGACCCATCGCCGTGTTGCAGGACGG
>JAAZOP010000624.1 GCA_012797735.1 Myxococcales bacterium | reverse complement strand
CTGCTACCTGCCGACCGGCGGGCAGACGATGACGGGCGGCAACGGCGCTGCGGGGGCGAACGGCACGAACGGGTCGGGCGGCGCGGGGGCCGCCAGCGCGGTGGGCAGCATATCGGCGAACGAGTGGGTCGGGGCGGCGGGCGCGGCCGGCGCCGCGGGAAGTCACGGATCGGGCGGTGGCGGCGGCGCTTCGGGCGGTGGTGGCGACGGGCAGGCATCGCCCTGCACCGACGACCTCGGCGCCACCGGGGGCGGCGGCGGCTCCGGCGCCTGCGGCGGCACGGCGGGCGGCGGCGGCGGAGCGGGCGGCGGTTCGTTCGGAATCTTCGTCGTCAACGCCTCGGCATCCCCGCCCACCCTGACGAACAACACGATCTATCGCGGCTTCGGCGGCGCCGGGGGCAACGGCGGCAACGGCGGCACCGGAGGCGTCGGCGGCGCGGGGGCCGCGGGCGGGTTGAAGTCGACCGCGAACGAGAGCTTCTGCACCGGCGATGGCGGCCACGGCGGCAACGGCGGGAACGGCGGCCACGGCGGCGGCGGCGGCGGCGGCGCCGGCGGCGTCTCGTACGGCATCTACGTCCAGGGCCGCACCGGCTACGGCGCCGGGACGAACACCTTCCCCGCCTCGGGCGGCGGCGGCGCCGGCGGCGCCGGCGGACCCTCGGTCGGCCTCGGCGGCGGCGCCGGCGTCGCCGGGGCGAGCGCCAACACGAACTGACGCTCCCCGCCGCCGCCGTGCGCCGGCACCCGGCTCCATCCGCGACCGCGGCTCAGTCGTTGGTCGCCCGTGCCTGTGAACATCCTCTTCCTTGACGATGTGCAGTGCGCCCCGTAGGCTGTGAGGCGCAGGCAGGAGGGTGCAACGATGGCCAAGTCGAAGGCTCCGAAGCGGACGCGCCGGGCGAAGGTCGTGGAACTCGAGCGCAAGGTGGCGCTGACGGCCCCTTCGCAGAAGAAGGTGCCCGTGCCGCCGCCGTACGCGCCGGGGAGCGACTACGGGCTGATCCGGCGCGGGAACCTCCGGTGAGCGGCGGTCGTCCGGTGGCCGCTCGTCGGGCGAAGCGTCCGCGCAAGGCGGGGCGGATCGTCGAGGAGTTGGAGCGCAAGGCGGCGCTGACGGCGCCCTCGCAGAAAAAGGCGCCTGTCCCGCCGCCGTACGCTCCCGGAACGGGGTACGGCCTCGCGAGGCGCGCCAACCTCCGATGGTCGCCCTGCCGGAACTCGCCGCGCTCGCGACCCCGTCCCGTGCACGGAAGGAGCGGGTCCGGGCGCGCGTGAGTGCGGCCGGATCCTATGGACTCCCGGGCGGAGACGCGGCGCCGAACGGGGCGACGCGGCCGTCGTCGTAGCGCGCGCCGACCCCGCCGGCCCGCTCGGCGAGGCGGTTGCCCAGGTGGTACAGCCGCTGCACGCCGTTCTCCAGTCGGAAGTAGTGCAGGAAGTAGGCCGCCGTCAGCACGAGCAGGAGCGGCACCACGATCAGTCCCGGGAGCGTCGCGTGCACCGTGACGAAGCCCAGCGCGAGCAGGAAGAACAGCGCCACGAACATCGTCACGATGAGGTGGATGGAACGCTCGTGCTGCATCCGCCGGACCTGCGTTTCGTGGAACGCCAGCGCCTCGGCCCAGCGTCCGGCCGGCAGTTCGCCGTGCTTGCCGTCGAGCAACCCTTGTACGTACGCCTCGTGGAGCTTGAGGTACTGCCACATCGCCCGCGCCTCCGCGAGGCAGCATACCCCAAGCCGGTGCCGGTGCGTCCCGTTTCCATTGCACGGCGGCTCTCCCGTCGCGGGCCGAACCGCGGAGCCGGCGCCGGTCGGGATCTCGGGTGCGGGCCGCGGATCGGGCGGCGCCGGAGATTCGACCGTCTCCGCGGCCGGTCGCGAGGGCCGCACGTGCGGGCGGCGGCTCCCTTGGCAACCGCGGTGCCGATCGTGTATCCCTCGGCCTCGATGAACGAGATGCTCCGGCGGGCGTTCGAACCCGCACGGCTCGGGGGGCTCGAACTGCGCAACCGGTTCGTGAAGGCGGGGGCCTACGAGGGGATGTGCCCGGGGGGCGTGCCGTCCGAGGCGCTGTTGCGGCATCATCGGGCGATCGCCGAGGGCGGCGTCGGGATGACGACGGTCGCCTACTGCGCCGTCGGTCCGGACGGGCGCACGTTCCCGCAGCAGATGTACATGCGCGAGGCGGTGGTGGAGCCGCTGCGGCGGATCACCGATGCGGTGCACGAGGCCGGCGCGAAGGTCTCGCTGCAGCTCGGGCACTGCGGTTGGTTCAGCCGCAACACGGAGGTGTCCGGCGGCCGTCCCTTCGGCCCGTCGCCGACCTGGAACATGTACGGCACGCTGGTCGGGATGCCGTTCGCGCGGGGGATGACCGAGGCCGACATCCGGCGGGTGATCATGGAGTTCGGCGACGCGGCGACGGCGGCGCTGCGCGCGGGTTTCGACGCCCTGGAACTGCACATGGGGCACGGGTACCTGCTGAGCCAGTTCCTCAGCCCGGGAACCAACCGGCGCACCGACCGGTGGGGCGGGAGCCTGGCGAACCGGATGCGGCTGCCGGTGGAGGTGCTGCGCGAGGTCCGGCGCCGGGTCGGCCCGGCGGTGCCGCTGTTGTGCAAGACGAACCTGCGCGACGGGTTCCGCGGCGGCCTGGAACTGGACGAGGCGGTCGAGGTGGCGCGAATCCTCGAGGCGGAGGGGGCCGACGCGCTGGTGCTGTCGGGCGGCTACACGAGTTGGAACCCGTTCTACCTTTTCCGGGGCGAGATCCCGCTGCGGCAGATGGTCGAGGTCGAGCACACGCGGCTGATGCGGGCGGCGCTGCGCTGCTTCGGGCCGTTCGTCATGCACGAGTACCCGTTCCGCGAGCTGTACTTCCTCGAGGACGCGCTGCGGGTGCGGGCGGCGGTGCGGATGCCGCTGGCCTACGTCGGCGGAGTGGTCTCGGTGGAGGGGGTGGAGCGGCTGATGCGGGAGGGGTTCGACTTCGTCGTCCTCGGGCGGGCGCTGGTCGCCGACCCGGACTTCGTGCGCCGGATGGGGGAGGGCAGGTTGCTGCGGTCGCGCTGCGACGCCTGCAACCGCTGCGTGGCGGAGATGGATCGACCGGGCGGCGTCCGCTGCGTCTGCGCCGCGGAAGAGCGTCCTACACCGCGTACTTGATCACCACGAACCCGCCGATCAGCAGCACGGTGAAGACGACCGCCAGCAGGTTGAAGTACTTGTCGATGAACCGCTTGATCGGCGGGCCGAAGAAGAAGAACAGCGCGGCCACCGCGAAGAAGCGCAGCGAGCGGGAGATCGCGGAGGCGAGCACGAAGGTCGGCAGGTCGATCTGGCACACCCCGCCGGTGATCGTGAACACCTTGTAGGGGATCGGCGTGAACCCGGCCGTGAACACCGCCCAGAACGCGTTGTCCTGGTACAGCTCGGCGACCTTGCGAAACGCCTCCTCGCTGAAGACGTAGGTGAAGAAGAACTGGTCCACCCCCTGCCAGACGAAGTAGCCGATCGCGTAGCCGAGCAGTCCGCCGGCGACCGAGGCGATCGAGCAGACGGCGGCGAACCAGAACGAGCGTTTCGGGGCGCCGAGCGCCAGGACGATCAGCAGCACGTCGGGCGGCACCGGGAAGAACGACGACTCGGCGAAGGCCAGCAGCGCCAGGGCCGGCACCGCGTACGGCGTCTCGGCCCAGTGCAGCGTCCAGTCGTACAGCCGGCGGGGCAGCCTTCCCGCCTTGCGCAGCCATTCCATCCGTGGTCCTCCGCCGCCGCGCCGTTCGGGACGGTCGCCGCGACGCGTGCAGAAACCACGTTTTCCTCGGCGAAGTCAACAAGCCCGCCCGACGGTTCAACGCTCCGTCGTACGCGGGCTTGCATATCCGCTCCGCTCGTGCTCGACTGTCCGACGACGGTGCATACCGGCTCCCGGCGGGGGGAGACCCGCGGACGCGGCCCCGCCGGCGGGATTCCCGCGGCCGGTCTCGTCCTGCTCGCGTTGCTGTTCGAGCCGGCGCCGAGTCGGGCGCAACCCGAGGCGCCGCCGAACGCCAACGAGATGGCGATGGCGTTCCTGGGGATCAACCGGGCCGATCCCGCGAAGCTCGGCGTGCCCGCGACGCCGCCCGTCGAGTGGCCGCGGTTGCCGACCGACGAGGAACTGTCGGCGGCGATGACCGACTACGCGGCTCGACTCGCGGTCGCGATTCCGACGGTCCGCGTGACGCTGCACGAGCCGATCAAGATGCACGCGCCGGGCGCCCGGAATCCGACGCAATCAAGCATGGTCGTGTTCCCGTACGACCTGGCGAGCCAGGCCGTGCATCTGACGCCGTACTGCGTCGGCGTGGTCGACTACTGGGCCGACCTCGGCTTCCACGTCGGCTCGTCGTTCATCTCCGACTGCTGGGACTCGACGGAGGAGCGGGCGGCGTTCCTGCGACGCTACCTCAAGGGCGAGGGCGGCTGGCGGGTGCCCGGCTTCCCGACGGGCAACTTCCGGATCGAAGTCGAGGTGGCGACGGACGGCTCGCTGGCGTTCACCGCGCGATTGCTGCGGCTCGACCCGGCGGATCCGCGGGCGGCCCCGGAGCCGGTGGCCGGCGCCGTTCTGCAGGTGCACGCCTTCGACGCCGGGCACAACGCCTGGAAGCTCGGTGATGCCTTCCTGGCCAACGGCGAGGCGGATTCCCGGCTCGGTCATCTCGCGGGGCGGGACGGCGTCGGCTCGGGCGCGGCCCCCGCCGGCGGCACGGCCAATCTGGCGCTGCAGTCGCCCGCCGCCCAGGCGCAGCCGGTGCCGGTGACCACGGATGCCGAGGGACGCGTGCGTCTGGAGTTCCTGCTCGACTTCGCCCGGCTCGTCGAGGGCGCGACACACCACGACGACGTGTTCCTGCCCCGGTGCGATCGCCCGTTGACGATCGACGTGCCCGTGACCTACGAGGCGGCGACGGTGCCGGGCGGGTCGCCGGTCGAGCTGGCGACGGCCCGCGCCCGGATGTCGGTCCGACACGTGGCCGTGACGGTCGGGAGCTGGTTCCTCGAGCCGCTGGCGGAGGAGCCGACGATCGGTCCTCCCCCGTCGGCGGGCGATCTGTTCGCGCCGCCGCGCCGGATGCAGCCACGGCGCACGGGCACGCTCGCCGAATACGCCGACGACCGGCTCGGGGAGATGCGGATCGCCGTGCGCGGCGAACCGCGCTGCGAGGACGGTCGCGAAACCGGCGTGGCCCTCGGGCCCGGCGCGCGGCTCCACGTCGGCGATACGGTCGTCTTCCGGGCGGCGGAGATGAGCGTCGGAGGCCGGGTGCCGCCCGGGCCGCGGGAGCCGGGCGTGGTGTGGACCCAGATCCGGTTCCTCGACGGTGTCGAGGGCCAGGTGCACGTCAACGGCCGGGTCGGTTTCTGGGAGATGCAGATCGGCAGTTCGGCCGAGGCGTCGGGCTTCACCCCCACCGGTCTCGGTTTCGTCTACTGGGCCGGGAAGCAGGTGGCGCAGGAAGGGGTGGAGTGGGTGGCCAGGAAGACCACCGGAAAGCTCGCCGGCAAGGTCGTCCCCGTCTACAACACCGTCGACACGGCGATGGACATCTGGGGCGGTCTGCAGTGGTTGTTCGGGGCCACGCCGCGGTACGTGCGCCTGCGGTCGGCGGTCCACGCCGCGACGGGCGCCGACGGCGAACTGGTGCTGACGACGCGCGAGGGCGAGCCGTCGGTCTACGGTCCCGACCTGCCGGAGGAGGGCCTGGCGGTGCCCGCGGGCCGCAGTGCCTTCCTGGCGGCGGCGGCGACCCGCGTGGAGCCGACCGAGGAATGGCGCGCCCGCCGAGCCGACGCGCTGCTCGCCGGCGATGTCGAAGCCGCGCTCGCCGCGGGGAACCCGGCTGCGGCACGTCCGACCGCGAGCGGAGAGGCCGGCGCACCCGGCGCGCCCGCGGAGCCTCCGGCGGAGGAAGGGGAGGGCGGTCCCTCAACGGTCGCCCGGGCGGCGCTGATCGGCATCGGCGTCGCCCTGCTCGGCGCGGTGGCGTTCCTCGTCGTCGCGGTCGTTCGGTATCGGCGCCGCCGCCGTTGACGCGCGGCGGCGAACGCCCGCATTGTCCGTGCGATCGCCGATCTCCCCCAGGGCAACGTCGCGCCGCTCCAACGGCCCGGCGCGCTGCCGCCGGAGGGGTGAGATTGCGACGGGCACCCGAGCGGAGCCACGGGCCTGCGCCGTGGCGGACGCGTCGCCGAACGGCTGCGGGCGGACATGGGCTGGTGGTCCGCGAAGGCGGTGTCACAGCCCGCAGCAGTTCGGGACGGGCCGCGAGCGGCGGGACGCCGGTTCGCGATCGGCGCCGGCCCGGCCATGGCGCTCGATCAGCCGCTCGGCCAGGCCATGCAGCCGTTCGTGCCGCCGCCCCGCCTCGCGCTGTTCCTCGAACAACCGGAACAGCTCCTCGACATGCCGCTGCTGCGCCCGGGACAGGTGTTCCTCCGCCATCGGGTAGAGCACCTCGTCCTCGCGCCGGATGTGATCTCGCAACAGGTCGGCGTAAGCGCGCGCGAGACCGGCGAACGACTCGAAATCAGCCTCGTCCCACGCCTCGGCCTTCTCGGACAGTTCGCGAATGCGGCGCACCAGGCGCCGGCCGCGGTCGTGGTCGGTACGCATCACGGCGAGCGGTCCGCTCGTCGTGGGGAAGCCGGCATCGGCCAGCGCGGCGAACAAAACGTTTTCTTCCTTGCCGTGATGACACAGGTCGACGAACTCGGCCAGAAACGAGACGAAATCCGCCACCTCGTCGCGCGCAACCTGCCGTTCGCGATCGACCTGTTCCGCATAGGACTCCAGCGCCTCGACGACCCGCAGGATCAACCGGTGCTCTTGGATCAGGGTCTGGATGGCGTCCATCGGTCACCTCCCCGGCAGGTTCGTCGGCCCGCCTGGCGGGACGCGACCTGTCGCGCACCCTTCCGGCGAGCAAGTCCGATGCCAGGGGCCGGCGTGCAAATCCTGCGGCCTTTTCGGAACGTAGCGCCCTGTGGAGTGGTTTTCCGGAACGAGACGAGACAGCGGGCTGTCTCGGATCGGGACAGCGTGAGTCGTGGCCGGCGGCGAGCGGTCCGGGCTTCGAAGTCTTGACCGCGATCGGCGTTGGGGGTTATCAGCGGCGCGCGCGGCGAAGGGGGCGCGGCGAGGAGGAACGGCGATGGAGCAGGGGACGCGGAACATCGTGGTGGCGGGGAAGAGCGGTGCGGGGAAGCAGCCGCGGATCGACGTGTTGACGGCGACGTACGGGCTCCGTCAGCTTTCGACCGGGAACATCTTCCGCGAGTACCTCGGAGCGTTCCGGAAGGTCGGCGAGGGGCTGGACGTCGCGCGGTTCCGGCGCGGCGACGGCTTCGCGCCCGACGAGGAGATCCGGGCCGCGCTGGCGCCGGCCTGCGCCCGGGCCGGAGTCGCTCCCGATGCCGCCGTGCTGGGGCTCAAGGCCGCGCGCTACGTGGACGGCGGCCGGTTCGTTCCCGACGACATCACGAATGCGTTGTTCGCTTCGGCGTTCCGCGCCGCCGCCGGCCGGGGTCTGGTGCTGGACGGGTATCCCAGGACGCCCGAGCAGTCCGAGTTCCTGCTGGACCTGGTCCGCGAGACCGGCTCCCGCCTCGACCTCGTGCTGCTCGTCGACAACGAGGACGAGGCGATCGTGGCCCGCACGATCGGTCGTCGCATCTGCCCGAACAAGGACTGCGGCAAGGTGTTCCACCTCGAGTTCAAGCCGCCGCGCGACGGGAAGTACTGCACGGCGTGCGGGAGCGAGGTGATCCTGCGTTCGGACGACACCGAGGAGAAGATCCGCACGCGGCTGGCGGAGTTCCAGGCCAAGGCGCTGCCGGCGATTCGGCGGCTGACCCGGGCCGGAATCCCGCAGGTGGTGGTGCCCGGCAACCTGCCGGTGTTCTCCGACGAGGCGGTGCGCGAGAGCGTGCTCGGCGCGGTCCGTCCGGTGCTGGGCGGCTGAGCCGCCGTTCGGCGGCGGGGCGGGCGGGCGTGCCGGTGCGCTCCGCCGGCCGGCGCCGGGCCGGAAGGACGGTGCGCGGGCGAGGTGGTCCGGATCAACCGCGGCGGCGCTGGAGATCGAGAGCCGCGTTCATCGCCTTTTGCGCGATCGGGTCATCGACCACGACGATCTCATCGACCTCCGGGACGTCGGGGGCGACGGCGAGCAGTTCCTCGAGGGCGGCGACGGGGTCGGTGGGGCCGCCGGGCCGGCCGGGGAGGGCGATCGCGGCCGAATGGACCCGGATGCCGGCGAGGGTGCGCAGGGCCCGGCGGACCTGTGCGCCCAGTTCGGCGGCGGCCAGGGTGCGGCGCGGTCCGAGGCCGAGGACGAGCAGGCGTTCGCAGGCGAGGCGGTGTCCGACGGGCATCAGGGTCGTCTCGCCGTCGGCGCCGCGGAGCCGCCCGAGCGCGACGAGGCGGGAGAGGGTGCCGCAGAGCCGCCAATCGACGAGACCCCGGATGTCGGGCAGCGGGACCTCGTCCTCGTGCAGGAACAGGACGAGGGCGCCGGCACGGGCGCGGTCGAGTTGGCGGAGGTCGGGGGCGACAAAGCCCAGGTTCATCGGTCCGACCCGCTACTCCTCCCGCACTTCGGCGCGGCGAGGCGCCAGCGAGCGGGCGACGCGGTCGAGGATGCCGTTGACGAACGCCGGCGACTCCTCGCCGCCGTAGCGGCGCGCGATCTCGACCGCCTCGTTGATCGTCGCGCGCGCCGGGATGTCGGGCCGCGCCAGCAGTTCCCAGGTGCCGAGCCGCAGGAGGCAGCGTTCGAGCGCCCCGATTCGTTCGATGCGCCAGTGGGTGCTGGCTTTCCGGATCAGTTCGTCGAGCTCCTCGCGCCGCCCCGCCACGGCCCGCGCCCACTCGTCGAGGTCCTGCTGCACGGGGCCTTCGGCGAGGTAGTTGCGGTAGCCGTCGAGCGCGGCATCGACGTCGAGCCGGCCGACGTCGATCGCATAGAGCACGCGGACCACGGCTTCCCGGAGGCGGCGGCGGCGGGTGGCGGTGCGGTCGGGGTGGCGGGGCATCGGCGGCACCGACGCCGGATCAGCGCAGGGCGCGGAACAGGTTGGCCATCTCGATCGCCGAGACGGCGGCGTCAAAGCCCTTGTTGCCGGCCTTGGTCCCGGCGCGTTCGATCGCCTGTTCCAGCGTGTCCGGCGTGATCACGCCGTAGACGATCGGCACGCCCGTCTCCATCGCGGCCTGCGCGATCCCCTTCGTCACCTCGGCCGCGATGAAGTCGAAGTGCGGCGTGCCGCCGCGGATCACGGCGCCGAGGCAGATCACGGCGTCGAACTTCTTCGAGGCCGCGATGCGGCGGGCGGCGAGCGGGATCTCGAACGACCCCGGGACCCGGACCACCGTCACCCGTCCGGCGTCGGCGCCGTGGCGCGCCAAGCCGTCGAGGGCGCCTTCGAGCAGCCGGTCGACGACGAAGTGGTTGAACCGGCTGGCGACGATCGCGAACGACAGGCCGGCCGCGTCGAGCTGGCCCTCGATCATCATCGGGCCCTCGGCCGACGGGACCTGTTTCTCCTTGGGCATTCCGGCACCTCCGTTCGTGTCGGGGGCAGCATAGCCGGGTCGCCCGGCCCCGACAAGCCCGGGCCCGCGGCGGTTCAGCGACGGCGGCGGCCAAGGCGAGCCAGCCGATGGCGGCGCTGCAGTCCGGGCGACAGGCCGCGCTCCGAGGAGGCGTACACCGGCAGCACGCCTTCGTGCGAGGCGGCCCACAGCGCGAGGATCGCGCTGATCCCCGCGATGGCCCGGTTCTCCGACTCCCGGTGGATCACCATCCCGAGCGTGTCCGCCACGAAGTGCATGTTCCGCAGCACCCGCACGACCTTCCGCTTCTCGACCACCCCGTGCCAGTACGTCACCTCGTCCACGATCAGCGCCTCGTGGCGGCGCAGGAACTCCCCCATCGTCATCACGTTCTCGCTCCATGGCGTGCGGGGGCGGCAGAGGTGCGAGAGGTCGGCCGCGTACTCGTCCCACAGCTCCGAGAGCGCGCGGTTCTCGGGACGGCGCAGGAAGCGCGCGCGGGCCATCGAGAACTTCGTCCGGATCGTCGCGCGGAACCGCGGCACCAGCGGGTGCAGGTCGTAGAGCGTGGGGCGCGCCGCCCGCGCCGGGCTGCGGTCGCGGTAGACCCAGCGGCGCTGCAGCTGGCGGGCGTCCAGGATCGTCAGCACCGCCTCCTGCTCGCTGTCCATCAGGATGAAACGGCCGCGCTCCACCTTCACCGCCACCACCCAGTGCGCCCAGTGATGCACCGGCAGCAGCACCGGCGTGCCGCGCCGCAGGTGCGCCGCCAGCGCCCGCAGCGCCTCCGCCGGGCGATGGAACCGTTCGAAGCCGAGGTCGCAATCGTAGGCCCGCGCGGCCCGCGCCATCTGCTTCTCGTCCGTGCCCAGCCGCGTGGTCCCGGCTACCGCCGCGATCTCGCGCTCGTCGGCGTAAACGCCGAGCGTCAGCAGTGCGTGGCGCAAGGCGATCGGCCCGCACTGCCACATGTTGTGCTGGGGCGTGATGCCCATCCGCCGGCCCCGTGCGCCTTCCTACCCGGATCGTCCGGTGGGGTCGAGGAACGAGACCACGCGCAGCCCGAACCCCTCGAGGCCGACGAACACCCGCGGGTTGTTCGTGAGCAGCACCAGCTCCTCGACGCCGAGGTCGCGCAGGATCTGGGCCCCGAAGCCGAACTCGCGCATCACCGGCGGCCGCTCGGCCTTCCCGCGGTCCGGCGCGCGCTCGGGAGGCGCCCGCAGGGCGAGCAGGTCGGCGAACCCGAGGTCGGGAGCGGCCGGGAGCTTGAGGAACACGCCGCCGCCGGCGTCGCGGATCGCGCGCAACGCCTCCGTCACCCCCACGTGCAGCCGCTCCAGCCCCCGGATGCGCAGCGCGTCCGTGGGCCACGACTCCCGGTGGACGCGCACGGCCGTCGGCCGGCGGGACGCGGGGTCGCCGATCACGATCGCCACCAAGTCGTCGACGCCGGGCCCGAGGCCCGGGGCTAGAGCGTAGACGTGCGCCGTGGCCCGGATCCATCCGTCTCCGAGGTCCAGCTCGATCTCGTGGCTGACCCGCCGCCGCACCAGCCGCTCGCGCTGCAGCCGGTAGGCGATCACGTCGGCCACCGAGAGCATCACCAGTCCGTGCTCGCGCGCGAACGCCTCGAGCTGCGGGCGGCGGGCCATCGTACCGTCCTCGTTCATCACCTCGCAGATCACCCCCGCCGGCGTGCGGCCCGCCAGCCGCGCCAGATCCACCGAACCTTCCGTCTGCCCGGTCCGCTGCAACACGCCGCCGGGCGCCGCGCGGAGCGGAAAGACGTGCCCCGGCGTGACCAGGTCCTCGGGGCCCGTCGCGGGGTCCGCGGCGACCCGGATCGTGCGCGCCCGGTCGGCGGCGCTGATGCCCGTCGTCACCCCCTCCTTCGCCTCGATCGACACGGTGAACGCCGTGCCGAAGCACGAGCGGTTCTCGCGGACCATCATCGGGAGCTGCAGCCGGTCGATCCGCTCGGGCGTCAACGTCACGCAGATCAACCCCCGTCCCTTGTTGGCCATGAAGGCGATCGCCTCCGGCGTCGCCGCATCCGCCGGCAGACACAGATCGCCCTCGTTTTCCCGATCCTCGTCGTCGCAGAGGATCACCATCCGGCCCTGCCGGAACTCCTCCAGCGCCGCCTCGACCCGCCGGATCGCCTCCGCCGTCACCGCCGCCGGGCTCATCGCCTCCCTCCCGCACGCCCCCGCCCGGCGCGCCCCGCCGCCCGCGCCGGCGGGGCGTCGAAACCGGCCCGCGCCAGCAACTCCTCCGTCACCCCGCCGCCCTCGGCGCTCAACCCCAGCGCCCGCCGCACGTACTTGGCCAGCACGTCGGTCTCCACGTTGACCCGATCTCCCGCGTGCAATGCGCCCAGCTTCGTCGCCCGCGCCGTGTGCGGTACCACCACGACGTCGAACTCGCTTTCCCGCACTCCGTTCACCGTCAGGCTCACCCCGTCGACCGCGACCGAGCCCTTCGGCGCCAATTCTCCCAGCAGCCGCTCGGGCACCCGTACCGCCAGCACGCGCGCTTCCCCCCCGGCCTCCCGCGCCGCCGCCACCGTTCCGACCGCATCGATGTGCCCCGTCACCAGATGGCCGCCCAGCCGGTCGCCCGCCCGCAACGCCCGCTCCAGGTGCACGCGGTCGCCGGGGCCGCGCTCCCCCAGCGTGGTCCGGGACAGGGTCTCCGCCGACACGTCGGCCTCGAACGATCCCGACGCCTCCGCTCGCGTGACCGTCAGGCACGCGCCATCGACCGCAACGCTCTCTCCCACCTCCAGGTCGCCCCACGGCGAGCGGATCCGCAAGGCCGCGACGGCGGGCCCCGGAACCCTCGATTCGACCTCACCCATCGCTGTCACGATGCCGGTGAACACAACCGCAACTCCAGTGCTTTTCCGGGAGACCCCAGGTCATCCACGGCGGGCCGGGCGGGAACGCCCCACCCACAGCACGTCCTCCCCATAGCGCTCTACCCGCAGAAGCTCAAGCCCGGTCGACCGGTCGGGCTCGGTCACCCCCGCGGTGAGGAAGAAACCCCGCTCGGCCGGTCCGCCGAGCAACCGGGGGGCGAGGAAGAGGGTGAGGCGGTCGGCGAGTCCCGCGGCGAGGAACCGGGTGAAGACCCGACCGCCGCCCTCGACCAGGACCGACGTGACGCCGTGCCGCGCCAGCTCGGCCAGCACGCGTCGTTCCGGGATCCAGCCGTCGCGGCCGGCGGGGAGGCCGATGCGCCGGACGTGGTCGGCGTCGTCCAGGCGCACCGTCGTCCGTGTCGCCGGGCCGACGATCCAGGTCTCGGGCGTGGCCTCCGGCTCCCGGGCAGGGCGCAGGAGCCGGGCGCGGGGCGGCAGGTCGCCGTCGCGGCCGGCCAGCACCACGCGGACGGGAGGCGGCGACACCAGGCCGGCCCGCGGCAGCCGCACGGTCAGGCGCGGGTCGTCCAGGCGCACGGTTCCGAGCCCCACGAGGATGGCGTCGTGCGCGGCGCGCATCCGCTGCACCGCCTCGCGGGCGGCGGGACCGGTGATCCAGCGCGAGCGGCCGGTGCGGGCGGCGATGCGGCCGTCGAGCGAGGCGGCGATCTTGAGCGTGACGAAGGGGAGGCCGGTCCGGGCGAACTTCTCGAACGGCGCGATCAACTCGGCGGCCGCGGGCGAGCGGAGGCAGACGGCCGGGATGCCGTGGCGGCGCAGGAACCGCGCCCCGCCGCCCGGGACGCGCGGGTCGGGGTCGTCGACGCCGTAGAACACCCGCCGGATTCCGGCCTCGAGGATCGCGGCCGTGCAGGGCGGCGTGCGGCCGTGGTGGTTGCACGGTTCGAGCGTCACGTACAGGTCGGCGCCGCGCGCGCCGCCGGCGGCCTCCGCCAGCGCCAGGACCTCGGCGTGGGGGCGGCCGGCGGCCGGATGGAAGCCGCGCCCGACGATGCGACCGTCGCGGACGACCACCGCGCCGACGGGCGGATTGGGAGAGGGGCGGGCGCGGCGGGCCAGGGCGAGGGCCAGGTCGAGGAATGCGGGGTTCGGCTCGGGTGCGGCGGCGCGCATGGCGGTCGTCGTCCTAGCGGGCGGGACCGCCGCCGCCGTGCGGACTACGGCCGTCGCCGCGCCCCAGCAGTTCGGCCGGCGGCGCGATCCCGCGCCGCTCGAGCATGCTGCGCAGCGCGTCGAAGAACTCTCCGACGTCCTTGAACTCGCGGTAGACGCTGGCGAAGCGCACGTACGCCACCCCGTCCAGCTCGCGCAGCCGCTCCATGACCCATTCGCCGATCCGCCGCGATTCGATCTCGCGCTCCCCGGACTCGACCAGCATCCGTTCGAGCGCGTCCGCGGTGCGCTCGAGCACCGCGAGCGGGACCGGGCGCTTCTCGCAGGCGCGCCGCATGCCGCCGACCACCTTGTGGCGGTCGAACGGCTCGCGGCGGCCGTCCTTCTTCACCACCAGCGGCAGCTCGTCCTCGGCCCGCTCGTAGGTCGTGAACCGGCGGCCGCACTGGAGACACTCGCGCCGGCGCCGGATCGCCGCGCCGTCGCGGGCCGTCCGCGAATCGACGACCTTCGACTCCTCGTGGCCGCAGGCCGGACAACGCATCGGCTACGACTGTCCTTCGGGCAGCTCGATCTTGGCCACCCGGCGCACGTGCCGCGTCCCCTCGTACGGCGTGTCGAGCCACATCTTCAGGATCTCGATCGCGTACTCCGGGGCCAGCACGCGGGCGCCCAGGCAGAGGATGTTCGCGTCGTTGTGGGCGCGGCTCATCCGGGCGCTGAACACGTCGCCGCACACGGCGGCGCGGATGCCGCGGTGGCGATTGGCCGCCATCGCCATGCCCAGCCCCGTGCCGCAGACCAGGACGCCCCGGTCGCAGCGCCCCTGCTGCACCGCGGTCGCCACCGCGTGCGCGAAGTCCGGGTAGTCGACCGACTCGGGGCCGTGCGTCCCCAGGTCCTCCACCTCGTGGCCCCACTCGCGGAGCTGGTCGCGCAGGCGGTTCTTGAGCGTCAGGGCGGCATGGTCGCTGGCGACGGCGAATTTCATGTCCCGCATCCTCCCTTCGACCTCCGTTGCGTCCCCCCGTCCCCCGGGCCTACGAGCGGGCGAACAGCAGCGAGGCGTTGGTTCCTCCGAAACCGAACGCGTTGGACAGGGCGTGGCGCGCCGCGGCGGGCCGCGCCTCGTTGGGCACGACATCCAGTTCGATCTGCGGGTCCGGGTCCTCCTGGTTCAACGTCGGCGGCAGCAGCCCGCGCTCCAGCGCCAGCACCGCGATCGCCGCCTCGACCGCCCCCGCGGCGCCCAGCAGGTGCCCGAGCGCCGACTTGGTCGAGGAAACCGGCGGCGGGCGATCGCCGAACACGTCGCGAATCGCCTTCGCCTCGAGCCGGTCGCCGAGCGGCGTGGAGGTGGCGTGGGCGTTGATGTAGCCCACGCCGGCGGGCGCGACCCGCGCGTCCTCCAGCGCCAGCGCCATCGCCCGCGCCATCCCCGCGGCCTCCGGGTCGGGTTGCGTGATGTGGTGCGCGTCGCCGGAGGCGCCGTAGCCCGCCAGCCGGGCGCGCACGCGGGCCCCACGGGCCGCCGCGTGCGCCTCCGTCTCCAGCACCAGCACCCCGGCCCCCTCGCCGATCACGAAGCCGTCCCGGCCGCGGTCGAACGGACGGCTCGCCCTTTCCGGCTCGTCGTTCCGCTCCGACAGCGCCCGCATCGCCCCGAACCCCGCCACGCCCAGCGGCGTCACCGCCGCCTCCGCGCCGCCCGCCAGCGCCAGGTCGGCGCGGCCGGCTCGCAGCATCCACAGCGCCTCGCCGATCGCGTGCGCCCCCGAGGCGCAGGCGCTCGCGGGGGCCAAGCAGACGCCTCGCGCGCCGAAGCGCATCGCCACCAGCGAGGCCGCCAGGTTCGGGATCGCCGACGGAATGAAGTACGGCGACACCCGTCGCGGCCCCCTCCCGCGCAGCGTCTCGCAGTCCCGCTCGATCGTCCCGAGGCCGCCGATCCCCGTGCCGAGGATGACGGCCGCCCGGTCGCCCAGCGGACCCTCACCCAGCCCGGCATCGCGGACGGCGTCGAGCGCGGCGAGGAGCGCGAAGAGCTGGAAGCGATCGTACGTGCGCAGGTCGGCGGCGGAGAGGTCGTTCCCCGCCTCGAGATCCCGGACCTCGGCCGCGATGCGGCTGCGCTGTGCCGAGGCGTCGAAGTGCGTGATCGGGCCGATCGCGGAGCGCCTCGCCACGAGCGCCTCGAAGGTGCGCGCGGCGCCCCGCCCGAACGGCGCGAGCACCCCGAGGCCGGTGACGACGACGTCCATGCGGCTCAGCCGTCCGCCAGCTTCCCGCGAACGAACTCGACCGCGTCGCCCACCGAGCGGATCCGTTCCAGCGCGGAGTCGGGGATCTCGATGCCGAACTCCTCCTGCAGTTCCAGCACCAGCTCCATGACGCGCAGCGAGTCCGCCCGCAGGTCCTCCACGAAGCGCAGCTCGGGCGCCAGCGCGTCCGCCTCGGTGTTCATCACGCGGGCCACCACGGCGAAGACCCGCCGGTCGAGTCCGTTGCCTCCGCCGTGTCCGGAGTCATCCTTCCGCCTGCCGCTCACCGTCGCCTCGCTCCTTCCCCCGCCCCCCTCGAGCGGCCGATCATACCGGGCGGACGTCGGCAGTAAAGGGGCAATCCGCGGAACCCCGAGCCTCGGCCCGCGGCCCGCGCCGGGCGGTCTGCGGCCGGCCCGGGAGCGCCGCCCGCCGGCCGTTCCGGGCGACCCCGGCGGGAGGGCGGGGAGCGGGCAGGGTGTCGCCGAAGTCCGCATCGCCGGCCGGCGCGAGGCTTCGGGCTCCAGGAGCGACATGGCGATCGTGATTCCGCCGGCCTGCAGCTTCGAGCCCGGAGCCTGGAGCCCGTCAGGCATTGGCGGCGGCGACTTTGGCGAGGCCCTGGGGAAGCGGGGTCAGGGGTTGACGAGCAGGGCGGGTTGGCCGGTCGATTCGACGACACTGCGCCAGAACGCGCTGTCGGTTGAGATGGTGTTGCGGCCCGAGGTGGCGGCGACGAGCGGCACGTGGGTGAAGAGGCCGCCCCACAGGCCGACCACCATCGCGGTCTTGCCGGCCATCGCGGCGTGGACGGCGTTCTCGGCGAGCACGCCGCAGAAGATCGCGTCCGCCGGGTTCGCCGGCGCCGCGCGGATGATGTAGCTCGGGTCGATGTACTTGACGTTGACCCCGAGGTCCTTGAATTCGCGCGACACGGTGTCGCGCAGGAAGACGCCGATGTCGCCGAGCTTGACGTTGCCGGAGGCGTCCTTCGCCCCGCCGGCGGCCACCAGGTCCTGCCCGGCCCCCTCGGCCACCACCACGACCGCGTGGCCGCGCTGGCGGAGGCGCTCCCGCAGGAACGCCAGCACGCCCCGCGGCCCCTCGAGGTGGAACGGCAGTTCCGGCACCAGACACAGGTTGACCTCGCCCGAGGCGAGCGTGGCGGACGCGGCGATGAAGCCCGAGTGGCGGCCCATGAGGCGCACGATGCCGACCCCGTTCGGCGCCCCGCGCGCCTCGACGTGCGCCGCCGTGATCGCCCGCGTCGCCTCCGCCACCGCCGTCTCGAATCCGAACGTCCGCTCGATGTACGGCACGTCGTTGTCGATCGTCTTCGGCACGCCGACCACCGCGACCTTCCGTCCCCGTCGCTGCAACTCCTCGTGCAGCGCCAGGGCTCCGCGCAGCGTACCGTCCCCGCCCACGCAGAACAGGATGTCGACCTTGAGCCGCTCCAGCGTGTCGGCCATCACCGCAGGCGACTGCGGCCCGCGAGACGACCCGAGCCGCGTGCCGCCCTGGAGGTGGATGTCGCGCACCAGGTCCGGCGTCAACTCCAACGGCGGCGGACCGTCGGGGGTCAGCCCCAGGAAGCCGTACTGGAAGCCGAAGATGCGGCGGACGCCGTAGGCGTGCCACAACTGCATCACCAGCCCACGGACGACGTTGTTCATCCCGGGACACAGGCCGCCGCACGTCACGATCCCGGCGAACGTCCTCGAACCCTCGAAGTACAGCTTCTGCCGCGCCCCGGCCCGCTCGAACCGCGCTCCACCGTCCCGTCCCGAAAGGTCCAGCGCGACCGAAGCGTCGTCCGGCGTGTAGTCGGCGACGTGGTCGTCGGCCACCGTGGACAGCCCGAGCGGCGACTCGACCGTGGGAGGGCCCAGCACCGGAATCCGCAGATCGATGTCCTTTCTCATGGGGGCGAGTCTCGCACCGGAACGGCGACGGCTGCAAGAGCACCGGGATGGGCGCAGCGCACACAGAATTGTCTTGCAATTCCATCCGGTCGGCGTTATGCGAGCCGCGTCCCCATCGTGCGGCATGTCGATGGTCGCTTGGCCGTGCGCGGGGGTTGCAAGGGCCCGTTCCGCGACGCCGGACGGGCAATGGGATCGGGAGAGTGGCTCGATGAAAAAGAAGCTGTTCGTGGGTGGGTTGGCCTGGGCGACCGACGAGGAGTCCCTGCGGGGCGCGTTCGGCACCTACGGCGAGATCAAGGACGTGCGCGTCATCCGGGACCCGATGACGAACCGGTCGCGGGGTTTCGGCTTCGTGGAATACAACGACGAGACGCAAGCGAGCGCCGCCAAGGCCGGGCTGGACGGCACCAAACTGGACGGCCGTCGCATCCGCGTCGATTTCGCGCAGGACCGCGGCGGCGGTGGCGGCGG
>JAAZOP010000623.1 GCA_012797735.1 Myxococcales bacterium | reverse complement strand
GTCCTGCCCCCACCACAGCGACAAGGCGGCGGCGCCGGCCACCGCCGCGGCGACGACGGCAACGCGCGTCCATGCCTCGCGCCGCCGGCGCACCCGGCGGCGTTCGACGTCGGCGAAGCCGCCGCGCGGGTCGCCGAGGGGTGCCTCGGCGTCGCGCCGCAGGCGTTCGAGCACCCGATCGAATCGGTCCCCCGCATCGTGGCCGCTCATGACGCCGTCTCCTCTCCGTGCGCGGCACGGAGCGCCTGTTGCACCTGTTGTCGGGCGCGCGTCGCCCGCACGCGCAGCACCTCGACCTTCACGCCGGCCAGGCGCGCCGCCTCCTCGCCGGACAGCTCCTCGACCACCAGCAGCACGAACGCTTCGCGGAGCTTGGGCGACAACTCCGCAATCGCGCGTTCGGCGACCCGCAGGTCCTCGTCGGCCCCGGCGTCGCCGTCGGGGCGCGGGGAGGGATCGCCGGCCGCGGAGACGAACCACGAGAACGCCCGCTGGAGCGCGCGGGCGCGGGCGCGGCTGCGCCAATGGTGCCGCGCCAGGTTGAGCGCGATGCGATGCAGCCAGGTGGCGAACGACGCCTCGCCGCGAAAACGCCACAGCGAATGGAAAGCGGCGGCGAACGTCTCCTGGACCAGGTCCTCCGCCTCGGCGGCGTCGCGCACCAGGAACCGCACGCGGCGGGACAGCCCCGCCAAGTGCATCCGGTAGAGCCGCTCGCGCGCCCCGGCGTCGCCCTCGCGGGCGAGGGCCACGAGCGCCGTCTCGTCGAGTTCGAACGCTCCCACCACCGGCACCGCCATCTCCACGATTCTACCGTGCCCGGAGGCCGCGCGGCATTTCCTGGACGGCGATCGTTTGACAGGACGGCGCGGCTGGCCGAAATTGCAGGCGAATGGGGCCGATCGCCTCGACCGGGCCGGCGGGCCGCGGATGCGCATCCGCGTTCCCGCCGGCCGTCCGGACCGGGACCGCCGCGCTGCTGGCGATCGTCCTGTGGAACGGCGCCGGCCCGGCCCGGGCGCAGCCGGGACCCTCGCAGGACGACGCCGCGCCGGAGGACGCCGCGCCGGGGGCCGCGGGGAGTGACACCACGCCGGGGGAGACCGCGGGGAGCGTCCTTCCCACGGAAGCCGCGGAGTCGTCCGCCGAGTCCGGGGCGGAGAATGGGGCTGCCCCTGGGACGACGACGCCGGAGCGGTCGACCGGCGCGGCGCCGCCGCCGGTGCCCGGCCGGTTGATCGTCCGGTCCTCGGTGGAGGAGGTGGACGCGCGCGTACTGGCCGCGAACCTGTCGTCGCGGGTCGACGGCTTCGAGGTCGAGGCGGCCGGGGAGGCGCCGGAAGGGGCGTATCTGCTGGAGGTCGAGCGGGGACCCGGGCCGGCGCGCCTGCGGCTCCTGCTGCGGAACCCGGTCGGGGTGGCGATCGTGCGCGAGTTGGAGGTGGGGGTCGGCGCCGAGACCGAGGACCCCAGCCGGTTCGCGGCGGTCGTGGCGAGCCACATGGTGGAGGAGCTGGCGGTGCTGGAGCGGCCGCCGCAGCCGATGCCGCTCCCGGCCGGTGCTGCGGGGGCCGTGCCGTCCGCCGGCCCCGGAGCCGGCCTGCGGGTGGTCGAACCGGTCGCGTCGGATCGGGAACCTCCCCTTCCTCCCGCGCCGCCACCGCCGCCGTTCGAGTTGGCGGTGTTCGGCGGGATCCAGGGGAACGACCTGGGCGGTTCGCCGCCGGGTGCGGGCACCGGCGGCACGGTGTTCCTGCGCGCGACCTACGCCTTCCTGCCCTGGCTGAAGGCGGCGCTGGAGGGAGGCTGGGTGGGAGTGTCGAGCAACCGCATCGACGTGCTGCTGCACGCGGTGCCGTTGCGCGCCGGGGTCGATTTCGGGGTGAGCATCCCGTTCCTGCACGTTTCGATCGGCCCGCGGTTCGTGGTCGACGTCTGGACGGCGAAGCTGTCGCAACGCGAGACCGGGTCGCGGTACGGCGGCGGGGTGTTCGGCGCGGTGTCGTTGTTCCCCTGGGAGCGGTTCGGCTTCGCGATCGGAGCCGCGGTGGACTTCTTCCCCGTGGCGGTGCAGCTCGACGCGGGTGGCGAGCCGGCGTTCGCGCTGGGCTGGGTCCGGTTCCTGTTCGGCGGCGGAATCGTGGGGCGGATCTGAAATGGCGGGCGGCGGCGGGGCGCGGATTCGGGGAGGGAGGATGGCGACGGGCGGCGGCGCGCGGTGGTGTCTCGCGGCGGCAGCGATCGGGCTGGCGGCAGCCTGCAGCGTCGACCACCGGTCGCTCGGGGAGGTCTGGGTGGTGCCGGAGGACGGGACGCCCGCGGAAACCGTGTGGCGCTCGACGAACCTGGCGGACGTCCTGTTCCTGGTCGACAATTCGGCGAGCATGAACCAGGAGCAGGCGGCGCTGGCGCGGGCCCTCCCGGCGTTCCTGGAGACCTTCTTCGAAGAGGCCGCGGCGCGGGGGATCGACCCGTCGCTCAACGTCGGGGTGATTTCGACCGACATGGGAACGATGGGGAGCGTGCTGTCCACCTGTGACGACCCGGTGGACGGCGACGACGGCTGCCTGCGGCACGTGCCGAGCGGGGCGGTGCCGGGATGCGCGGCGTCCTACCCGCCGTTCCTCTCGCGCGCCGCGGGCGACGACTACGCGATCGAACAACTGGCCCTGGACCTCGGCTGCATCGCCGCGCTCGGGACGAACGGGTGCGGCTTCGAGCAGCATTTCGGGGCGCTGCGCAAGGCGCTGATCGAGAACGCGGCGCCGGGCGGCTGCAACACGGGGTTCGTGCGGGGTTCCTATGCCGCCGTGGACGGCGGGCCGGCGGTGGTGACGCCGACCGTGGTGGCGGTGATCGTGCTCAGCGACGAGGACGACTGCACGGTGCGGGCGACGCACCCGGAGATGTTCGACCCGGCGCGCACCGACCTGGGCCACGTCAACGTGCGCTGTTTCCGGTATCCGGAGTTCGTCGAGACGATCGACGAGACCGAGGCGGCGTTGCGCGGTCTGGCGGGCGAGGGGCACTACCTGGTGTTGGCGGCGCTGGTCGGCGTGCCGCCGGACGAGCCGGCGTGCAACGGCCGCGGCGACGCGCTCGACGGCTGCCTGGCGACGGCGGCGATGGCCGAGCGGATCGACCCCGAGGACCCTTCGCAGCTCGTGCCGTCGTGCAACACGGCGACCGGACTGGCGTTCCCGCCGCGGCGGATCGTGGAGCTGGTGCGGCGCTTCGGCCCCGACGGATTCGTGGCTTCGATCTGCGACGCGGAGTACGAGGAGCCGTTGCGGGCCGTCGCCCTGCGGATCCTCGACCATCTCGAGTAGCGGGCGGCGCGCGGCCGGGCCGTCGCGCCCGGCGGGTCAGGCGGAGGGCACGAGCCCTTCGAGCAGGAAGCGGGCGATCGGATCCCAGACGGCGGCGGGGGCCTGCGGGCCGCCCAGCACGCCGACGTGTCCGCCGGGGGCCGGCCGCACCGACACGCGCTCCGGGGGCAGGTGCCGGCGCAGCGCCACGACCGACTCGAGCGGTGCGATCCCGTCGGACCGGCCGGCGAAGGCGAGCACGGGACAATCGACGGCGCCAAGGTCGAAACGCCGCTCGCCGAAGGTCAGCCACGAGTCGTGGGCGCGGTTGCGTTGCATCAGCTCGCGGAGGAACTGCTTGAACGCCTCGCCCGGATACGGCACCAGTCCGCCCAGCCAGCTCGAGAACGCGCCGTACGCGCGGATGAACGCCTCGTCGGTCCCGTGTTCGCGCAGCTCCAGGACCCGCTCGACGGCCCGGCGTCCCGACAGGAGCTGGAAGCCCGCGGTCGCCATCCAGCCGGGGACGACGCCCAGGGCATCGACCAGCGGGTCCACGCGGCCGGCGGCCGCGGCGCCCAGCAGGCCGACGAAGCCCATCTTCGAGAAGTCGATCGGCGTGGCGACGGTCGCCAGCCGGGCCACGCGGCCCGGATGGCCGGCGGCGTGCAGGAGGCAGAACAGGCCGCCGAGGCAGTAGCCGACGAGCGACAGCCGGGGGGCGCCGGCGTGGGCGCAGACCGCGTCGGTCGCGGCCGGCAGGATACCCAGCACGTAGTCGTCCAGCCGCGCGCCGCGGTCGCGGTGATCCGGCTGGCCCAGGTCGAGGACGTACGTGGCGAGGCCGCGGTCGCGCAGGAGCCGGACGAACGAGTGGTCCGGTTGGAGGTCGAAGACCAGCGGGCGGACCATCAGCGGCGGCACGAGCAGCACCGGGGGAAGGGCCGGGGCGGGCGCCGCCGGCGTGGCGGGAGTTCCGTCGTCGGCCAGCACGACGCGCACCGACCATTTCCCGTCACGATGCACTTCCGCTTTCGGCGTCGCGTCGAGGCCCGGGGCAGCCAGCGCGCGGGCGCGATTCCGGATCTCCCACAACTCCCGCCAGTCCATCGCAAGCGAACCTTGGCCCAATGCCGCAAGCGGTGCAACACCGTCTGCAGGACCGGATGCCGCCGCCGCGCGGCAAGGCGCGCCGTTGACGCGTCTCTCCGGCAGGGAGGAAAATCGAACGACCTTGCGGGGAGGTGCGGCATGAGCGGGAAGCGGATCGGGTGGGTCGCGGCGCTGGCGCTGTGCGCCGCGGGCTGCGGTGACGACGACTCGGGTCCTCGGGACGGGACGAACGAGACGACTCCCGGCGACGACGGCGGCGGCGAGTTCGCCGCGGACGGCGACGCTCCGCCTCCCGACGCATCGGACGATTCCGCCGACCTGCCGGACCCCGGGCCCGACGCCGGTCCGGATGTCATGCCCGACGCCGGCCCGGACGCCGCGGACGTCGAGCCCGAGGGCCTGTCGGACGCGACGGACGCCGGGCCCGAGGGGACGCCCGACGCGGCGGACGTGCCGGTGGACACCGTCGAGGACGAGGAGAGCGCGGACGAGGCCGCAGCGGACGACGGTGGACCCCCGCCGCTGCCCGTGCCGCCGGAGCGGCTGTACGTGCTGTTCTACGAGCCGAGTGCGGCAGCGAGCGCGGGCCGCTGGGGCGCCCTGCGGCTCGCCGCGCGCGACGTCGCGGCTACGGCCTGGAACGTCGAAACGCTGGCGACCGGACTCTACGACAGCGCGTACTACACGTACGGCTCGCTGGAACTCGCGGTGGATTCCGCAGGACGGCCGCACGTCGCGTACATGGCGTTCGCGGACCGCGAACTGCGCTACACCCGGTGGAACGGCAGCGCCTGGGTGCGGGCCGAGGGGACGCCGGGCTATGACGTGCTCGATACGAACGTGTTCACCTACAACGCGCGGCACTTCCTCGCGCTGCGGGCCGACGTGCCGCACCTGGTCTACCGGCAGGAGACGAACCTGAAGTACTATCGCTGGACGACGGGCGGCTGGGTCGACACCGTGGCGCTGCCGTTGTATCCGGCGACGGGCGAACCGAACCCGGGAGGGGGGCCGGCGCTGGCGCTGGACGCGGCGGGACGGCCGCACGTGGCCCACCACGACCATCACGAATACCACCTGCACTACGCAGCCTTCGACGGCACGAGCTGGAGCAACGTGATGATTCCCGGGCTGCCGGGCATGGTCGGCGAGTACAAGAACATCGCCCTCGACGCCCTGGGGCGGCCGCACATCGCGTTCCAGCTCGGCTACACGCGGTGGAACGGCACCACATGGACGGCCGCGGATGGCACGCCCGGCTACGATGCGTTCGACGCGTCGTTCATCTCGGCGGGCTTCGGCCCCGACGGCACGGTGCTGCTCGGCGCACACGTGTCCGGGTCGCTCGTCCTCTACCGCCGGCCGATCGACGGCGGCGACTGGGACGCCGGCACCAGGGTCGACGCCGACGCCTCGATGGTGGATTTCGCGGGCGATCAGGTGGGCGGCGCCCACGTGGTCCTGGTGCGCAGCAGTACCGGAACGGCACCCGTGGTTCGATATCTCCACGAGGCCCCCGACGGCACCTGGCCGGCGGAGACGGTCTACACCGGATCGGCCGGCGGTCAGCTGGTCCACCCGACCCTGGCGGTCTGGCCCTGACGCGGGGCCCGGCGGAACCGGGGATCATCGTGCTGGAGCGGGGCGTGACGCGCAGCATGTCCTCACAAACTCGTTCTGGAACTGGGTTTCCGTCGCCGACCGGGTCGACTTCGACGGTACTCTCGACGCGCAGGAGGGGTGGAGAGGTCGGCGGGGGCGGCGGACAAGGTCCGGACGCCGAGGCCCGGGCGCGGCGGGGCTCTCGAAGACCGGGCCGGAGGCCCGCTCGCTCTGGTGGACGGTCCCGTCGGAGCCGGTGGGGCAGCCGGCGAAGACCCCGCGGTGCAACGGGTTGAGCATCCGTGCGACGCGGTCGAGCAGCCTCGGCCCGTTGCCCAGGAGCTGCTGATCCGTGAGCCGCCGGGCCCTGGCGAAGTCCGCGGCCTGAAGGCTCCTGCCGGACAGGGGCGGGCGGAGGGCGGCGGGATGGAGAGGAGACGAGGCGTCGCTCAGACCGGGACACGGACGAGTTGCACCAGGCGGTCGAGGTCCTCGGCCGGGTCGGCGGAACCGAGGAAGGGCACTTCGAACAGCACCGGCACATCGACGAGCCGTTCGAGCAGGGCGCGGTTGCCGGCCTGGCTGGGGTCGCGGGCGGGCGAGGGCCGACAGAGGACGAGGCCGCAGACGCGCACGCCCGCGGCCCGGGCCGCCTCGACGGTCAGCAGGGCGTGGTTCGCGCAACCCAGCCGGTCGGCGACGACGACGAGCAGGGCGAGGTCGAACTCGGCGGCCAGCGCGCGGAGGGTGAGGCCGGGGGCGAGCGGCACGAGGAGGCCGCCGGCGCCCTCGATGATCGTGGCGTCGGACCTCGACAGCGCCGCGGAGAGACACTCGCGGATCACGCCGGGCTCCAGCACCACCCCCTGCGCCTCGGCGGCGAGGGTCGGGGCGAGGGGCCGGAGCAGGCGGTAGGCGGAGACGAGGGCGAGGGGGCGGTCGTCGCCGGCGGCCCGGGCGAGCCGTTCGCCGTCGGAGCGGCCGTCGGGGACGGGCGGAACGCCGGTCTCGACCGGCTTGGCGACGGCGACCTGGAGCCCGGCGCGGTTCCAGGCGCGGGCGACGAGCGAGGCGACAACGGTCTTGCCGACCCCCGTGTCGGTGCCGGTGACGGCGAGGCGCCGGGGCAGCGGGG
>JAAZOP010000622.1 GCA_012797735.1 Myxococcales bacterium | reverse complement strand
GGAGGCGGCGCGACGCGCCCCCCCGGCGCGCCGCCCCGCGGCTCGTCCGGAGCCTCGCGGCAGGCGGCGACAGACGCGAGCAGCAACAGTAGCGCGACGGCGGGGCGACGGGTCGGCTTGCTCATGCGGCGAAGGGTACCGCCGTCCGGTGTCGAGAGCCAGGGGTCCGATCGTCGCGCCGGCGACGCCGCGGGCGAGGGCCGGAACCGAGGCTGGTCGTCCCGGCGCGGCACTTCCGGCGTTCGAGGTCCGGCGGGCCGTCGCCGGCCGCCGGAGTCCCTGCCGCCGGCCGCGCGGGCGGGTGCGGCGGCGCGATCAGATCGTCGCCGTGGTCCGGAAGGCCAGCATCCAGTAGTCGAGCGTGGCGGCGTCGCGGACGGCGGGGTCGACGCGGTCCCAGTCGGTGCAGACGTCCGTTTCGCAGATCTCCTGCCACAAGGTGAGGTCGTAGGTGAACGACGGTCCAAGGGCCAGCCAGGAGCCGACCCAGAAGTCGAGACCCGCCGCGAAGGCGACCACGGGACCGTGGAAGGTCAGCGAGTCGCTCGCGTAGGAATAGCCGCTCCGGCGCGCCTCCTCGATCAGGGTGCCGCCGTAGCCGGCGGCGAGGCCGCCCCACAGGTCGAGTCTCTCGGTGAGCGGCAGGAAACCCTGGATGCCCGCGGTTCCGGCGAAGAAGTTGCCGGTCACGTCGTCGCTGTCCGGCATCATCTCGAGGGCCGAGAAGCCGGCGCCCAGCGCGACGTAGTCGTTGAGGCGCAGGTAGAAGTCGAACGTCTGGCCGAAGAACGGAGCGGTGTCCAGCCCGTCGTCGCAGAAGGCGCCGGTGCAATCGTGGATCCCGAGGCTCGCCGAGATCCGCCAGCGGCGCGAGCGGTCCGGCGCCTCGACGGTCGAGGATCCGACTTCGGCGGCGAGCTGTGCCGCGGGCGCTCCGGTTCCGGCGGCCGGCAGCCCGTCGAGGGTCGACCAGGCGTCGGTCGGGCCGGGAACGTTCGTCGCCCCGCCCGCGCCGGAGTTCTGCTCGAGGCCGTTGGGGTGGGCGTCGCCGGCGGGGGCGGCGCTGTCCAGGGCCGGCGATTCGCCGGCGGGCGGGTTGGGCGTCTCGGCCGGCGTCGGATCCGCTTCGACGGCGGCCGGCGGGGAGTCGGAGGGACGGCCGTCCGGGCCGGGCCGGTGCGCCCGGGCCGGGGTGGCGGCCAGCGCGATGGTGGCGGCGATCATCGTCATCGTGGTCGGGCTCATCTTCTTTCTCCTCCCTGGACCCGCCGGGCCGATCGGCCTGCGGCGATGCCCGCCGGCCGGTGACCGGGTGTCGGGTCGGCGCCCTTCATCGCCGGGGGGAGGGGATCCGTTGCGTGGCATTCCGCCGCGGCGGTCCTCGGCTGGACCAGGGCGCGGGGACCAACGTCCCGCCGTCGCACGCCGGCCGCGGAGAGGTGCTGCGGGAGGGCCGAAGCCCGGGGACGCGCGCGGAAATCCGTTTGACATCGCGCGGTGATTGGTGTGAACGGAGATCATGCGGAGATGCATCGGGGGAGTGCCATGGGTGCTGCTGTGGGCGGCCGGCCTGGTCGCGTGCGGCGACGACGAGACCGCCGGCACCGGGGACGTCGCCGGAGAGGACGCCGCGCCGGATACGGGCGAGGAGGCCGGCGACGCCGCGGACCCGGGGACCGACGGCGGCGCGGGCGGCGACGAGGGCGGAGCCGCGGAGGACGCCGGGGAGGCGGACGCTCCGGTGCCGGGCGCGCTGTACGTGGACGGAACGCTGGGAGCCGGCGAGTGTGCCGACTACGACCCGGTCGGGCGGGCCTGCGGCGGCGGGGACGCCCGGGCCTTCCGGACGCTCGCGGGAGCCGTCGCCGTCGTGGAACCGGGCGACGTGGTCTACGTGCGCGCGGGAACCTACAACGAGCCGCTCGTGCCGTCCGTCTCCGGCGCGGACGGCTCGCCCGTCGTCTGGGCCGCGTATCCGGGTGAGGCGCCGGTGCTGACGGGCGACTGGCATCCCGCGGCGATCCGGCTCGACGGGGTCGAGTGGCAGGTGTTCGACGGGTTGCACGTCGAGCGCGCCCGCTGGCTCGAGGCGCGGTCGGCGCACCACAACGTCGTGCGCAACTGCGTGTTCCTCGACAGCCCCGCCACGGGCACCACCGGCAACGTGCGGTTCGTCTCCAGCCACTTCAACCGGATCGAAGGCAACACGATCGCCGGCGGGCAGGACAACCTGCTGTTGATCGACTCGGACCGCAACGTCGTCCAGGGGAACACGATCGCCGAAGGGGCGCACAGTCTGCTGGGGATCCGGTGCGGGGACTTCAACGTCGTGCGCGGCAACCGTTTCTCGAACACCCTGCAGAAGGCCGGCGAAGTCTACGACTGCGGCGCCGACACCTCGGCCGTGCCCAACGCCTTCGCCTCGACGACGCACAACCTGTTCGAACACAACTGGTTCACCGAAACCGACCGCTACTACAGCACCTCGGGCGGCAACGGCATCCAGTACGCCGGCCAGGACGGGATCCTGCGCCGCAACGTGTTCATCAACGCGAACGTCGGTCTGGGGATGCAGGTGTACGAGGACGAGGCGCTCCACAACGAGCGCAACCGGATCTACCACAACGTGTTCTGGGGCAACGAGTGTGCGGGGGTGTCGCTCGAAGGCGTCGGCCAGGTCGATAACCGCTTCCGCAACAACGTGCTCGCGGGCAACCACGGCTGGGCCGGGGACTGCGCGGGGGAGGGGCCGGGACAGCTCCTGTATCGCTCGCCGGTCGCGGGGTACGAGTTCCGCCGCAACGTGTTGTGGGCCGGCGCGGCCGGTGCCGAGGTGATCCAGGAGGAGTTCGGCGCCGGCAGCACGCTGGCCGCCTTCGAGGCCGCGCATCCGGCGGCGTTCGCCGACAACCTCGAACTGGACCCGGCGTTCATCGATGCCGCCGGCGGAGAGTTCACGCCGGCCGCCGGGAGCGGGCTGGTCGATGCCGGACTGCCGCTGGCCGCGGCGCGCGGCGCGGGGAGCGGCACGAGCCTGCCGGTGGACGACGCCCGCTGGTTCTACGACGGCTACGGCATCCCTGGCGAGACCGGCGACCGGATTCGCCTCGCCGGCGGTGACGCCACGGCGCGGGTCGTCGCGATCGACTACGACGCCGGCGTGCTGACCCTGGACGCGTCGTTGACCTGGACCGACGGCCAGGGAGTCTCGCTCGCCTGGGAAGGGGCCGCGCCGGACATCGGTCCGGTCGAACTGCGGTAGCGGCGGTCGGGGTTGAGTCTCGCCGGCGCGGCAAGGGGCCGCGCCGGACATCGGTCCGGTCGAACTGCGGTAGCGGCGGTCGGGGTTGAGTCTCGCCGGCGCGGCAAGGGGCCGCGCCGGACATCGGTCCGGTCGAACTGCGGTAGCGG
>JAAZOP010000621.1 GCA_012797735.1 Myxococcales bacterium | reverse complement strand
CGCCGCATGCCTGGCGGCCGCCGCCGACGCGCTCTACGCCTGGGACCTCGCCGCGCGGGATCTCGAGGCGCGGGTCCCGCCGGGCACGGTCGGGTCGGAGGAGCCGGCCGCGCCGGACGGGGATGCTGAAGCGCGGGAATCGGCGAGATCTGCGGCGGAGGCCGTGGGCGCGGCCGTGGTGGCCCGGGCGGCGGCGGCGGTCTGGCGCGAGTTCCTCGACACCGGCAATGCGCCCGGCGCCGTCGCACCGCCGGCGAGTCCGCCACCGGAAACAGAGGGGGCGCGCGCGGCCGACGCGGCGGCCCGGGCGGCCTGCCGCGACGTGTCGATCAACGCGTTGCCCCCGCCGGGCGAGGACCTTCCGGTGGCGCCGGCGGTGGGGGATCGGCGGCGGCCGGCGCGCTAGCGGACGACGATCTCGAACCTGGGAGGGTCGAGGATCGTACGCTTGACGGTGCAGCTATCGACGGCCCGTTCGATCGCGCCCCGGTACTTCTCGGGGAAACCCGGCGGCAGCTTGACCTCGATCCGGATCGTCGCGACCTTCCCGCTGGACTCGTCCCGCTCGACGAACATCCGGACGCCGAGCCCGGCGGTGTCGATCTTCCGCACCTGGCAGAAGCGCAGGGCGTAGAAGCCGGCGCAGGTGCCGATGGAGGCGAAGAACAACGCGTAGGGGCTGGGCGCCGAGTTTCCCCCGCCGTCGCCGGTGGGCTGATCGGTGCGCACGGTGAACTCGCCGATGCGGGTCTCCACCGCCACTCCCCCGGGGAAGGTCATTTCCAGTTCCATCCGCGACCTCCTGCGGCCAGTCTCCCCCCGCAGAGCCACCGAACCGCCATGGTGAACCGGGTTCCGGCTCCGATCAAGGATCGCGGGGGCCCGCGCGCGTCACTGCCCCGCGGGAGGCCGCCGGCTTCAGCGAGACGAGGCCAGTTCCTCCTCGATCCGGTCGGCGAACTCGACCTCGGTCAGCGGCCCGTAGTACTGCTTGCCGTTGACGAAGAAGGTCGGCGTGCGGTCGACTCCGAGTTCCTGGCCCTCCAGCTTGTCGGTCTCGACCTCCTCCCGCAGCGTCTCGTCGGCGATGTCGGCGCGGTAGCGGGCCAGGTCGAGGCCCACCTGGCGGGCGACGGACTCCAGCCCGGCGTCGGACAGGTCAGCGGCCTGGAACAGCGCGCGGTGCATCTCCCAGTACTTCCCCTGGCGGGCGGCCGCGAGGGCGGCGACCGAGGCCGGAACGGCGCGATCGTGGCTCCGGACGGGGAAATGCTTGAAGCAGAGCCGGACGTCCGACGCGTGCGACGCGACGATCCGCTCCAGGAACGGCTCCGCGGCGCGGCAGAACGGGCACTGGAAGTCGCCGAACTCGACGATCGTCACCCTGGCGTTCGCCGGGCCGGTGCAGTTGGTCTCGAACAGATCGATCTCCGCGACGCGGGCCGGGCGTGCCGAGCGGCGGCGGTTGGCGACGCCGTCGGCGATCTGCGCGTCGCTGTCGCCCGCCACGACGCGGCGCACGAGGAAGCCGGCCAGGCGGGCCGCCGTGGGGTCGGCCGGGTCCCGCGCGATGCACTCGGCCACCGTTCCGCGACACCCCTGGTAGTTGGCCGTCGTTCCGGCGAGCGCCACGACCCGGTCCTTCTGCTCCTGGGTCAGCGACGAGGTGGTCGCACCGACGACGCGGTCCCACGGAAACGCCGCGCCGTCCGCCGCCGCCCCCACCGCCCAGACGAGCCCGAGCCCCACGACGATCCGGATGGCCGCACTAACCGTGCGCTTCATCGAGCCTCCTCCTTCCCTTCCATCGGCGCAGCAGGCCGTCGAGGCCCACGGCGCCGTCGTCGAGCAGCATCACGTACACCCCGGCGGCGAGGTATCCCACGTCGCGCCACAGGGTATCGGTCGCCATCTCCTTGCCGGCCTCCTCCGCCGCCGGCGAGAAGCACCCGCAGCCGAACTCGGCCTTGCCGCGCACCAGCACGACGTAGCCGATGGCGAAGATGAACATGACGAGCATTCCGTTGATCACGGCCGCCGAGGCGCGGGTCCACAGGCCCAGGAGGATGGTGATCCCGGTGACGAGTTCGATGGCCGGGAGCATGATCGCCATCAGGTTCACCAGCTCGAGCGGGAGCATGTCGTACATCGCGATCGAAACCGCGAACTCCCTCGGCTCGGCCAGCTTGTATAGACTGGCGTAGACGAAGACTATTCCAAGAACGATCCGCAGGGGAACCGCGACCAGCCGATGGATGGGCGAGTCGACGAACCGGCGCCAACTCCCGGTCATGACTCGCCTCCTCCGTCCGCGCCGGCCGGGCCGGCATCGCCGCCTCCGGCGCCCGGCGTTTCGCCCTCCCCTCCTTCCACCGCCACACCTTCGACCGGCCGCCCGGCCGCCTCCCACGCCTCGAAGCCGCCGTCGAGATACCGCACCCCGGCCCAGCCGTTCGCCGCCAGCACCTCGGCCAGATCCTTCCCCTCGCCGCGGGCTTCGGAACCGTAGACGAGGATCTTCGACCCCGGAACGCCTCGAATCGGCGCGAGTTTCTCGTCCTCCGGCCCGGAGAGCATCCGGTAGGGGACCGAGACGGCCCCGGGCAGGTGGCTGCGGCGGAAGTTCCGGGCGAACCTGGCGTCGACGACCGTCAGCCCCGCCAGATCATCCGGCAGGTCGGCGACGGCGATGGCGACGGCGCTCGTCGCCGGACGCTCGAACGCCCGTCCCTCGGCTTCCCACGCCGCGCAGCCGCCGATCAGGAACCGCACCCCCTCGAACCCCTGTTCCAGCAGCACCGCCGCGAAGTCGCGGCCCGACCCGGTGCGTTCGTCGCCGCAGACGAGGATCCGGTCGCCCGGGATGCCGCGCAGCGGCGCGAGGTCTTCGGCGAGGCGCCGGCGGAACTGTTCATCCGCGGAGTGCAGCGAGCGATGCGGGATCGACAGGGCGCCGGGAATGTGCCCGGCGAGGTACTCGCCGGGGGTGCGGGCATCGACAACGGTCAGCCCGGCCAGATCGGGGGGCAGTTCGATCAGCGCCACCGCTCGCGCTTCGCGCACGTTCTCGGGACAGGGCACCAGGATCTCGTCGCGGTAGTCGGTATCGGCGATCAACGGGAGCCCTTCCGGGCGCACCGCATTGAACAGCAGGGCGGCCAGCGCCGGCAGGACCACGAGCGCTCCGGCCTGGCAGGCCCGGCGCAGCAGGCGGCGCTCGGACGCTCGTTCCTGCATCTCCACAATCCACCGCATGCGGCGCACCTCTCCGGCCCCCGGATCCCCATATCACGATCGCTCCGGGATGCAACCCATTCCCGACCCGGCCCCGCGCCGGGGCGGACTTCGGCGACGCCCTGCGCACCGGACGCCGCGGCTTGACAAGACGACGGTCGCGCCGCAAGGATGCGCCACCGCTGTCGTTGCGGCAGGGGAGGCGACCATGAGCCTGAACTTCGGTCTGCGGCACTCGGGTTTCGCAACACTCGTTCCGCTCCTGGCGGCGTCCGCGGCCGGCTGCTGCGGCGTCGCGGGTGCCGGCGGCTCCGCGCGCGCCCGTTCGCCTCTGGACGAGGCGCCGGGGTTGTCGCGGGCGCAGATCGCCGGCCGGCTGGCGGAGGAAGGGATGTCGGTGGGCGACCTGCGGACCGCGGTGCTGCCCGACGGCACGACGGTCGCCATCGTGACCCCGCAGCCGTCGGACGGCTACTCGCCCCAGGTGGCGGTCGTGCGCCTGGAGAACGGCGCGCCGAACGCGGCCACGGAAGCGGTGTGCGACCCGTTCCTGTGGACGAGCAACATCGATTCGACCCAGTTCGGCGGCCTCGACCCCGCCCGGATCGATGCCGTCACCTGGGAGGACTGGGTGGGGAACGGCCGGCAGGACCTGGTCGTCGAGTTCTCGATGTCGGTATCGGCCTCGGACGACTACGCCGGCTCGTTCGACAGCAGCTTCCGGGCCCGCTGCGCGTTCCGGCCGACGACCGACCGGGAGGCCGGGCCCCTGACGGCCGCCGTATTCGGCTGGCTCGTCGAGGCGACCTCGAAGACGACGTACTCGGATACGCGCACCGAGATCGTGGAGCGGCACGACGTGCTGCCGGTGCCGAACGAGCCCGACCAGATCGACTACCGGGTCACCGCGGAGGTGCTCTCGTGCTATCCGGGGCCGCAGGGGGCCGGATTGTGCGTCCCCCGCACCGAATCCACGACTCGTCGATACGCGGCCGCCGGCGAGGGGTTCGAGATGGCCTATGTCCCGGTCGAGGAGGCCGCCTACCGGTATCCGATGCCTGACGACGCCAACAGCGTCACAGGGTACGACGACAATGCCACCGGATACGACGACACCGCGACCGGATACGACGGCACCGCGACCGGGTACGACGACAGCGCCGCCGGATACGACGACACCGCGACCGGGTACGACGACGCCGCGACAGGGTACGACGGCACCGCAACCGGGTACGACGCCGGCGAAGGCTACGAAGAGGAGTCTGCGGGCGGCGAGTAGCCGCCGCCGCGCCGCACCACGGCATCCCGTCCGTCACGCCTCCAGGAGGTACGGCAGTACGGCGCGGAGGTCGCCGCCGGGAACCACGGCCGACGCCGCGGCGGCCAGTCGCGGACTCTTGCAGTCGAAGGCGATGGTGAAACCCGCGGTGCGAGCAGCGCTCAGGTCGTTCTCGTTGTCGCCGACGAAGGCGCAATCGGCGGTGCCGATCCCCTCCCGACGGCACAGTTCGCGAATCCCCTCCCCCTTGCGGTCGACGTCGAACTCCGTCGGGACGCCACCCGCGACCAGGCCGTCCTCGTCGAAGTCGAGGCGGTTGATCAGCACGTGGTCGAACCGCTCGCCGGGAAGGACCGTTTCGAGCAATAGATCGACCGAGCCGGAGAGAACGGCCAGGCGGGCGCCCGCGCCGCGGAGCGCGGCCAGCGTCTCGCGGACGCCTGCGACGGGACGCATCGTGCGGAACAGGGCGAGCACGGCGTGACGGCGAGCCCCGGCGGCCCGCAGCAGTGCGATGTCGTGGCGGAACCAGTCGGCGTACGGCAGTCGACCCGCATGGAAGGCCCGGCGGGCCTCGCGCCGGGCGACCGCATCGGTGCGGAAATGCTCGTGGAGCGATTTCCAGACGTAGACCAGGCCGGAGACGAGCGTTCCGTCGAGGTCGAAGCAGACGAGGCGATAGCGGGAGCGGGACAAGGGGTCGGTCTAGGAGCAGCCCGGTGCGTAGGGGTCGTCCTCGCACGGATCCCTGGTGGGCGGAGGAGGCGGTGGCGGCGGCGGAGGAGGTGGCGGAGGCTCGGTGCCACCACCGGCATCGCGCGGTTCCGTCGTCCCGCCGCGATCGCGCCGGCTCGCCGCGTCGCGCGTCGCCGTCGCGCCCGCATCGGCCGGAGGCGTGACCGCACCGGCATCCTGCGGAGGAGGAGGAGGAGGAGGAGGCGGCGGCGGAGCCCCCGCATCAGCGGGAGGAGGAGGCGGAGGCGGCGGCGGCGGAGCCCCCGCATCAGCGGGAGGCGGCGGAGGAGGAGGCGGAGGCGGAGCCCCCGCATCAGCGGGAGGCGGCGGAGGAGGAGGCGGAGTCGGCTCGATCTTCACGTAGATCAGCTGCGTCATCGGCAACTCGAGCAGCTTCTGGATCGGCCCCTCGGCCTCCGGTGGGGCCGCGGGATCCGCCGGCACCTGGGACGGCGTGAAGCCGTCCTTGAGGGACAGCGAGCGCGTCTGTTCCTGGTCCAGCCAGAACACCAGTTCGGCGGGAGTGTCGGGCGTGGTGGTGACGAACGGGGCCGCCGCCGTCAGCAGCAACTGGCCCGCTTCGGGACCCGCTGAAACCGAGAACGTGACCGGCTGTCCGGCCACCAGGCCGATGACCTGCGGCGGCTCGCGATCGGTCAGTGGTCGCAACCACCGCCGCAACGCCTCGCGCTCGGAACCCGGCAACGGCGCGCCATCGGCCAGCTTCATCTGATCGATCACGTCCATGACCCGGCGCGAGAAGACGAGCTTCACCAGGACATGCGTCTCGGGGGGCGGAGGCGGCGGCGCCACGTCCGGCGCGGCGGCCGGCGCCGTGTCGACCGCCGGCGTCTCGGGAACGTCCGGAGGAGGAGGCGGAGGCGGAGCCACGTCCTCGGCCGGGAGCGGCATCGCCACGACGTCGGTCTCGATGCGCGTCGTTTCCTCCTTCGTCTGCGAACGCTTCCAGAAGAAGTACGCGACGACGGCAACGATGATCAGCACCAGCACCCAGAGCACCGCCGAACTGCCCTTCTCTTCTTCCTCGGGCGGAGGCGCCGGCTTCTTTTCCTCGGCCTTCTTCTCCGGCTTCCTCTCTTCTGCCGGCTTCTTCTCCGGCTTCTTCTCTTCCGCGGGCTTCTCCTCGGCCTTCTTCTCCTCCGCGGGCTTCTCCTCGGCCTTCTTCTCTTCCGCGGGCTTCTCCTCGGCCTTCTTCTCCTCCGCGGGTTTCTCTTCGGCCTTCTTCTCCTCCGCGGGCTTCTCCTCGGTCTTCTTTTCCTCCGCGGGTTTCTCCTCGGCCTTCTTCTCCTCCGCGGGTTTCTCCTCGGCCTTCTTCTCCTCCGCGGGCTTCTCCTCGGCCTTCTTCTCCTCCGCGGGTTTCTCCTCGGCCTTCTTCTCCTCCGCCGCCTCTCCGAAGGACGGCTTGGGCGGCTCCTTCGGCAGGTCGAGGGCCGGGGGAGCGACGGGGAAGACCGGCTTGGGCGGCTCCTTCGGCAGATCCGGAATCGGCTTCGGACCGCTCACCTCGACCGCTTCCAGCGCCTTCACCTCGGCTTCCGTGAGCGGCGGCTCGTCGGCGGCGGACGTCGCCGCCACGTCGTCACCGCCGGGCGGTCCGTCGGCGACATCGACCGTGTCCTTGCCGGAGACGACCTTCTCGATGAGTTGGCGGCTCTCGTCGTCGAGCTTGATGAACTTGATTCCCATGCCCGGCGGCCGGTCGCGGGTGGCGTGCTGCATGTCGCGCGTCCAGACGACGCGCCCCACGCCCCGGATGATCGGCTCGTCGCTCTTGAGCTTGAACTCGAATTTCACCAGGGTCCGAACCGGGAGAGGTTCCTTGTGCTTGACGAAGATCCCGCCCCGGCTGATGTCCCGGGAGTACTGCTCGATGAACTCATCGATCGTCGCGCTCCGGAAGCGGAACTTGATGATGACCGGGGTGCGCTTGTCTTTGCGGACGTCATCACTCGACATGCCAACCCTCCGCGGTTCGGTCGCATCTAAGCACACCCGCTGCAAAGGCACAAGACCCAGCACCCTCCATGGTGCGGGAGGTCAACCGTGCGAAATCGAGCGGGATATCGGCCCGGATCGGCCGGTCCCCGGGGCCGTTGGGCGCCGGACGGACCTTCCGATGACCGGGCCAGGGGCGGCCGGCCGATTGACGGCGAGCGCGCGGCCGCCCATGATGCGCGACGGAGGTGCCTCGATGACCCGGACCCGGTTCCTCGCGCTCTCGGTCTTCCTGGCCGCCGCCTGCGGGCCGGCCGGTTCCCCGCCCTACGACGGCCCGCCCGTCGGTCTGCTCGGCGACAGTCCGCTCTTCCCGTTCCCTTCGATCCATTTGATGGCCGAGGATCCGACGACCGAGACGGGGTGGCGGGTGGCGATTCCCGAGGGTCTGCTGCCGGTTTCCGACGAAGGCACCCCGCTCGAGCTCGTCCGTTTCAACCACCGGGACGGGTTCTCGGTCGCCCAGCCGATCGTGCTCCTGCTGCCGGACCGGGACATCGACCCGGCGTCCCTGCCGTCCGAGACGGACGTCGGCGGGAGCCTGGCGGACGACGCGACGGTGAAGATCGTGAACCTGGCCGACGGCGAGCGGGTGCCGTTCTTCGCGGAGCTGGACCTGGCGCCGGAGGTCACGGGGCCGGAGAACCGGGCGATGATCATCCGGCCGCAGAAGGCGCTGGCGTTCGGCGCGCACTACGCC
The DNA here is from genome assembly GCA_012797735.1 of Myxococcales bacterium. Classification (GTDB taxonomy): domain Bacteria; phylum Myxococcota_A; class Polyangia; order DRWM01; family JAAZOP01; genus JAAZOP01. The sequence continues at coordinate 3,563 of JAAZOP010000621.1, read as the reverse complement.
GTGGTCCTGACGACCGGGATCCGGCTGCGCGGCGGAGGCCGTCTGGAGCCGCCGGAGCGCTTCGCGGCGCTGCGCGACGGCCGGTCGCCCCATCCGGGCCTGGACGCGTTCGTCGAGCACTACACCGAGCTGCTCGACGCCCTCGAGTCCCGCGGGATCGCACGCTCGACGATGGCGCTGGCCTGGGACTTCTGGACGGCGTCGGACGCATCGACCCACCGCACGTTCGACCGCGTCCTGGAACGGACGGCGGCGGACCTGCCGGCGGACCCGTCGTTCGAGCCGACGTGGGAGGTGCGGAGCATCGAGGACCGGGCGAGCAACCCCGACCTCAACCCGCACGTGCTGCGGCGTGTCCGGGGGACGTTCCAGGTGACGTCGTTCATCGACCCCGGCACGCTGCGGTTCGTGCACGACGCGGACGGTCTGCCGGTCGTGCAGGGACGGGAAGACGCCGTCTTCCTGCTGGTGGTTCCGGCCTCGGCGGCGACGGCGACGCCGGGGTCGTTCGGCGTGCTGTTCTACGGCCACGGGCTGATGGACAGCCCGGAGTGGCCGCTCGGCGACGACGCGGACGGCGACCGGGTGCAGCGGATCTGCGACGAGCTGCACTTGGTGGCGATCGGCACCGAATGGCGCGGGCTGTCGGAGCGGGACGAGGTGGCTGCCGCGTCCGCCGCCGTGGACTTCGGCAAGTTCCCCGTCGTGACCGACCGGCTGCAACAGGGGGTCGCCAACGCGCTCGGCCTGCCGCGCCTGATGCGCACGAAGTTCCGCGAGGCGGAATTCCTCCAGGCCCCCGGCGGAGGCGGGAGCCTCATCGACCCCGGCCGCTTCCTCTACTACGGGATCTCGCTCGGCGGCATCGAAGGCGCGACGTTCGTGGCCAACTCGGAGCTGGTCGACACCGGCGTCTTCCATGTCCCCGGCGGCGCCTGGACCCTCATGCTGGAACGCTCGAGCAACTGGGACGAGTACGACACGGTGATGCGGCAGTGGACCCCCGACCCGGTGGATCGGCAGGTGCTGTACGCGGTGTCGCAGATGCTCTGGGACCCGGTCGATCCGATCACGCATCTCCACAAGCTGGCGACCAAGAACGTCCTGTGGCAGGAATCGATCGGCGACGCCCAGGTTTCGAACCTGGCCACCGAGATGGTGGCGCGGACCGCCGGCGTGCCCCTGATCCTGCCGTCGGCCACCACGCCGTGCTGCCTCGGGACCTCGGCCGGGCCGTTCCCCGCCGGTTAGCGCGGCCTCCAGCAGTTCGACCCCGGCTGCGGGCGCCCGGCGCCGGGCAACCGTCCCGCCGAGGACAACGCCGCGCACTCCTACGTCCGGCGGCTCGAGCCGACGATCCGGCAGATCGAGACGTTCTTCACGCCGGGCGCCGAGGGGACGATCGTGCCGGCCTGCGGCGACACGGCGTGCGTCTGGACCGATTGTCCCCGCGAGGGCGACCCGCCGCCGGTGGGCACCACGCCGTAGACGGGACCCGACCGGGAACCTCGACCCGCCGGCCCGCGGCGCCTCCTACGGGGCCATCTCCTCGATCACGAACTCGACCCGCCGGTTGATCCGGTTGTCCACGACCCGCTGGCCCTCGACCAGCGGGTCGGCCTCGCCGACGGCCGAGACGGTGAGCCGCGCCGGGTCGACCCCGCGCCGGACCAGCGCGTCCCGCACCCGTTCGGCCCGCCGCCGGGAGAGCCGAAGGTTGGCCTCGGCGTCCCCCTGGTAGTCGGCGTGCCCGACGATGTTCACCCGGCGGTACTCGGGGTGCTCGCGCAGCATCCGCGCCACGTCGTCGAGCACCGGGTAGGATGCGCCGCGGATGATCGCGGTGTCGAACTCGAACTGCACCGTCTCCTCGAGCACCACGCGCCGGGGGACCGGGCGCTGGTCCGGACAACCGTCGTCGTCCTCGAAGTCGTTGACCGTCTCGGCCGCGGTCGGGCACCCGTCGCGTTCGTCGAGGAACCCGTCCTCGTCGTTGTCCGGCTCCGGGCAGCCGTCGTGGTCGTGGAACCCGTCGAGGCCCTCCGCCGCGGCGGGACAGCGGTCTTCGGCGTCGGGAAGCGTGTCGCCGTCGGCGTCGGCGGGCGGGGGCGGCGAGCGCCCGCAGGCGGGGTCGAACGGGTCGTCGCACTCCCGCGGCGGAACGGGCGGCGGAACGGCGACCGGACGCGGCGCCGCGGACGGACAGCCGGCCAGCAGCGCCACGGCGACGGCGGCGGCGCCGATCGGTTCCGCGATCCTCGTCCGCCCCCGGCCAGCCGGGCGCGCCCGAAACGCGAGTTCCACCGGCATCGACCGAACCCTACCACGAGCGGCCCGAACCGCGAAGAACCCGGGTTCCGGCGGGGCTCCAGCGCGGGCTCCAGCGGGGCCGGCCTTGACGACACCCGACCCGCACCGTATCGTTCTACCGATCGCGAAGGGTGCCGGTTTCGGCGGGCCGCCGCGGTCCGCCGGGGCACGGGAGGGATGGAGATGAACCGCAAGCGAGGTCGAGCCGGGAGCCGCCGGGAACGCGCGCGGGTCGAGGAGTTGGAGCGCAAGGTCGCGCTGTCCGCCCCGACCCAGAAGAAGGTCCCCACGCCGGCGCCGTACGCGCCGGGAACCTACTACGGACTCGTCCGCCGAGAGAATCTGCGATTCGGGAGGTGAGCGAACATGAAGAAGAACGCGCCGAAGAACAGGTCTCGCCGGTCGAGGGTCGAGGAGTTGGAGCGCAAGGTCGCGCTGTCCGCCCCGACCCAGAAGAAGGTCCCCACGCCGTCTCCGTATCCGCCGGGAACCCGCTACGGCCTCGTCCGGCGCAGCAACCTGAGGACGCCGCACGACCGGTAGCGCGTTGCGCCTCCACCTCGGCTGCGGCGGGGTCCACCGTCCGGGGCACCTCAACGTGGACCGGTTCGACCGCACCGTGGCCGACCTGCTCGCGGACGCCGAAGCCTTGCCCTTCGCCGACGACTCGGCCGAGGCGGTTCTCGCGGAACACCTGATTGAACACCTGGGCTACCTGGGAGCCTTGCGGATGCTGGGCGAGGCGCACCGCGTGCTGCGTCCCGGCGGACGCATCGAGATCGAGACGCCCGACGCGCGCGCGAGCTTCCGCTCGTTCCTCGCCGCCCGGACCGCGCGGGCGCGGGCCGAGCGGCTGACCTGGATCTTCGGCCACGAGCAGCCGGGTGGGGGGCACCGGATCCTGCTGCCGCGCGAACTGCTGCGCCGCATGCTGCGCGACGCCGGTTTCGACCGGATTCGCTTCGAACGACCCCGGACGCACCTGCACCGCGGCGGGGTGCGGGTGACGGCCCGCCGCGCCGAGGCGCCGGCGGCCCGACTGCTCGCCGACCTGCGCGCGCTCGCCTCGCGCACCCTGCCCCGCCCCGCCCGCCATGTCGAGGCGCTCGAGGTCGAGCGCCTGCTGGCGGCGGCGGCGGCGCGGACCGTCCGGCGACGGGACGGCCGGAGCGCCGAACGGACGGCGTTGGACCTGCTGCGTCTTTCGCCGGCGCTGGTGCCCGGCTGGCTCGCTGCGGCGCGCCGGCGGGGGG
>JAAZOP010000620.1 GCA_012797735.1 Myxococcales bacterium | reverse complement strand
GCGACGGTGCTCCTGGCGGCCCGCCGCCCGGGTCGGGCCGCGGCGGTGGCGGACGCGCTGGGAGCGGAATGGGTCGAGTGGCCGGAGGCGGGGGCCTTGCCGTTCGACATCCTGGTCAACGCCACGCCGCTCGGCGCCGACGGCGTGTCGTGTCCGGTCGCCGACCCGGCGACCCTCGCCGGCCGCGTCGTGCTCGACCTGGTGCTCGACCCGCCGCGCACGCCGCTGCTCGCCGCCACGGCGCGGGCCGGGGGGCGGGCGATCCCGGGGTTGGCGCACTGGGCGCACCAGGGCGCGGCGCAGATGCGCCTGCTCACCGGTCTGGCGCTCGACCCGGCCGACCTCTTGCGCGCGGCGGAGGAGCCGCGCGGCGGGACGGAGCCATAGCGGCGATGCGATCCGGGCCCACCCGCAGGTTGCTCGGAGCCCTGCTGTTCGCGCTGGCGCTGGTGCCGATCGTCGGGTCGCTCGACCTGCTCGCCGACCGTCGCGTGTGGACGGCGGTGCTCGGGCTGTGCGCCGGCGGGTTGCTGGCAGCGGGAGCGGCGCGCATGATGCTCGGCGGGCGCGAAACGTCCCGGGAGGCGGACGATGGAGACTAGCGGCGCCCGCACGACCGTCCGCCGCGCGGTCGCCGCGCTCGCCCCGGTGCTGCTGGCGGTGGCGTGCGGGCGCGCGGGGCTGCCCGCGGAGGAGGCGGGAACGGCGGCGGGAACGGCGGCGGTGGTGGGCGGCCGCCCGGTTCCGGTGGAATGGGTCGCCGCAGCGGCGACCCGCCACGGCGGCGACGTCGAGGCCGGTCTGCGACGCGCGGTGGAAACGGCGGCGCTGGGCGCGTTGGCCCGGCAGCGGGGGGAGGACCGCGCGAGGTGGTTCGAGCGCGAGCGGCGGGCACTGCTGGTGCGGCGGCTGCTGCGGCGCGAGGTGGCGGTGAAGGACCCGCCCGACGCGCGGGACCTCGAGGAGTTCCGGGCGTCGTACGGCCGGATTCGCGACTGGTTCGTGCGACCGGAGATCCGGACGGTCGAGCACCTGGTGATCGTGCTGGCGAATCCGCCGGCCGGCCGGCCGCCGGCGGAACCGCCGGCATGGGAGGCGGCGCGCCGCGCCGTGGAGGATCTCGCGACGCTGGCACGGGGTGCGGCGTCGGCGGAGGCGTTCCGGGCGCTGCGCCCGGCGCTGGAAGTCCGCCTGCGGCGGGAGTGGACGGCGGCCGGGCTGCCGGCGGCGGACCTGCCGGAGGTGCGGACGGAGCGGATCGGTCCGTTCGACCGGCACGGGCCGTACGACGAGGCGTTCCTGGCGGCATCGTTCGCCCTGTCCGGGCCGGGGGCCGTGTCCGGTCCGGTCCGGTCGGAATTCGGCTGGCACCTGCTGTACCTGGCGGAGGCGTTGCCGCCGCGCAACGCGTCGTTCGAGGAGGCGTTGCCGGAAATGCTGGAACACGGCCGGGCGACGATGGAACTCCGCCGGACGGAGGCGTTGCGGGACGCGGCGCAGCGGCGGCATCCGGTGCGGGCGAGGCCCGAACTGCTGCCGCTGACGATGGGGGGCGGGGGGCGGGGATCGCGGTGACGATGCCGCGCCGGTTCGTCCCGCAACGCGACTTCCCGCGCACGGGGTTCACCGCCGCGCTGCGGAGGCTGGTCGAGGACGTGCCGGGGCTCCAGGCGGTGGCGTTCTGCGACGAGGAGGGGGAGGTCGTCGACTACCACTCGTATCTCGATCCGTACGAGACGAAGGTCGCCGGCGCCGTGCTCGGCCTGCTGCTCGCGACCGTCCAGCGGGAGGCGCCGCGCCTGGCGTCGGGAGGCGTCCGGGAGCTGGTGGTGCTCACGGACCAGCATGTGCTGTTCGTCCGGCGTTCCGTGGGAGACTATTTCCTGGCCGGAGTGATGGAGGCCGGTGGAGCGCTGGGAAAACTGCTGGCGGCGCTGGACGCGACCGAGGCGCACTTGCTGACGGAGGCGGGTCTGTAGCGGGCGAAGGGGCGGCGCTCGGGACGGCGGTTCGCGCATCGACGGGAGGGGGCCGGTCGCCGCACGGGCCGGGGCGGCGATTCGGACTGCGGGTCCGTCCGAGCCGGGGGGGGGCCGGCGGACGGTTGCCTCGGTAGCGTCGAACCCGCTACGATCCGGGTGTCCACGAGTTGCCACCCGGATCGCCGGGGTGCGGCCGACGGGGTGGTTGTGTCCGGTCGTGGACGGGTGGTTCGGTTGGAAGAGACGCCGAGCGTACCTGGATACCGCCTGGTCCGCCCGCTGGGAGCGGGGGGCATGGGTTCGGTGTACGCGGCGGAGCGGCTGGCGACGCACCAGCTCTACGCGATCAAGTTCCTGCGCGAGGACCATCTCGACAACGAGTCGTCCCGGGTGCGCTTCAACCGGGAGATCCAGGCGCTGCGATCGATCCGCCATCCGCACGTCGTCGGGGTCTTCGATGCGTTCGCGCCGCCGCCGGGGAGCCCGGGGCGCCCCTGGGTCGTGATGGAACTTCTCGAGGGGGAGGGGTTGGACCGGCTGCTCCGGCGGCGACGGTCGCTCTCGCCCAACCTGGCCGTGTCGATCATGCTCCAGGTGCTGGACGGCCTGGCGGCGGTCCATGCGTGCGGGATTGTGCATCGCGACCTGGGTCCGTCGAACATCTTCCTGGTGCCGCAGCCGCACGGCAAGTACCTGGCGAAGGTGCTCGACTTCGGGCTGTCGCGGGTACCGGAGAGCGACGAGGAGGACCGGGCGAACATCACGCAGAAGGGAACGCTGATGGGGAAGCCGGCGTACGTCGCGCCGGAGATGTTCCTCCGCCAGCCGCCCGACGCGCGCGGGGACCTGTACGCGTGCGGCGTGATGCTGTTCCGGATGATCGCGGGGCGGTTGCCCTACCGCGAGACGCACGCGTCGGCGCTGTGGGCGGAGCGGTACGAGACGCGCGAGCATCCGCCGGAGGCGCCGCGGCTCGGGAAGTACGTCCCCGGGCTGCCGCCGCCGCTGGAGGAATGCGTCGCCAAGGCGCTCAGGAACGACCCCGACGAGCGGTATCCGTCGGCGGAGAAGATGCAGGCCGACCTGCTCGAGATCGAGCAGCACGTCCTGCCGCGACTGCCGGAGCCGGCGTACCCGGCACGGCCGGCGCCGGAGGTCGCGACCGGGGCGACGACGGCGAACGGCGTGCCGACGCCGCGCACGTTGCCGCCGCGGACCGCGGAGCGCTGGCGGCTCTACGCGGGGGG
>JAAZOP010000619.1 GCA_012797735.1 Myxococcales bacterium | reverse complement strand
TCTTCCACGGAGCGGCGCGGCCGCGCCCCGGGCGACTCGGCCGGCCGCCCGACCGGGAGCAGCGCCACCGGAACCTCGCCGGCCGCGCAGTCGAGAGCGCGCGCGACGGCCTCGGTATCGAAGGCGCCGACCCAGACGGTGCCCAGGCCGAGCGTGGTCGCGGCGAGCATCGCGTAGGCGGCCGCGATCGTCGCGTCCTGCACCGCGTACAGGCTCGATCCCCGCTCGCCGTAGCGCGCCGCGGAGACGGCCGGCAGGGCGACGAACGCCAGCACCACCGGCGCCCGCTCGACCCACGCCTGCCCGAACGCGGCGGCGGCGAGCGCGGCGCGCCGCTCCGGACTGCGTACGACCACAACCTCGTACGCCTGCTGGTTGCCCGCCGTGGGGCACAGGCGCACCGCCTCGAGGATGCGGGTGACGTCGGCTTCTCCGACGTCGTCCGTGGTGAACTTGCGAATGCTGCGCCGATCCTCGACCAAGCTGCGGAATGCACCGTACGTCATCGGGTCCTCCCTGGGCGGCGTCCCGGTGGACGGCGCCGTCGCCCGGCCCGCGGGCGAGGCGCGCCCGTCGTCGTCTCGCGCGCAGGCGGCCGGCAGGACCGCCGCCAGGCACAACGCCGGCAGCACGCGCATCCCCGACCGCCGCGTCGATCCGTCCCCGGACACGAGCCGGACGTTGCTCCAGGCGGCCGTCGCGGTCAAGACGCCCAGCCGGCAGCCGGCGGTCACGGCGGCCGGACCGTCACGACGTGGAGGCGGCCGGCGCGGGCAACGCCGGCCGGTCGCAGGCCGGAGCATCCGGCCGGAAGAAGGAGGCGGTTCCGGCGCAGGTCGCGCCCGCGGCCGGCGGCCCTTCCCCTGCCGGAGCCGTCCGGTCGGGGAGAGCGCCGATCCCCGGGCAGCGTTCGCCGCGCAGCAGCGACAGCTCCTGCTTGAGCGCCTGCTCGGACTGCCGCCCGACCAGCCGCGCCACCTCCTCGCCCTGCCGATCCAGGAACACGAAGGTCGGAACGCCGACCAGGCGGAAGTCGTGCGCCAAGTCCCGGTGCTCTTCCGCCGCGACGTCGAACACGCGAATCCCGACCCGCCGCCCGTCGCACAGGTCCGCGATCCGCTGCAGCATCGGCCGCATCTCCTCGCAGACCGGGCAGTGGCTCGAAACCAGCGCCAGCATCGTGGGCAGAGGGCGGCCGTCGGCGTCGCGCGCCAGCGGGGCGGAGGCAGGCGGATCGCCGGCGCTCCCGAGTTGCGGGGCGAGGTCGACGAACAGCGCCACGGCGAAGGCGGCCATCAGCGCTCCGAGCGCCTGCTCGATCCGCCCGAGATGCGGGCCGAGCCGCCGCAGGAGCCGCGTCCCCGCCTCGGCCAGCGCCGCCACCGCCAGGAGCGGCACGGCGAAGCCGAGCCCGTAGGTCGCCAGGTAGCCGGCGCCGACCCAGGGATCGGCGGTCTGCGAGGCGGTATAGGTCAGCACCGAGCCGAGCACGGGACCGACGCAGGGGGACCAGCCGACCGCGAACACGACGCCCATCAGCACCGCGTTCAACGCACCGAACCGCGTGCGCCACCGACCCTCGTCGAGCCGCAGCATCCGGTCCAGGAACGGCAGCGAGATGACGCCGAGCAGTTTCAGGCCGAACACGAGGATCAGGATGGCCCCGACCAGTTGCAGCGCCGCGCGGTGTCCGGCGAGGAACGCCCCGGCCGATGTGGCGGTGAGCCCGAGGAGGGTGAAGACGGCGAGAAACCCGAGCGAGAACAGGGCGGCCCGCCACAGCACCCGCCCGCGACCGGCCCCGATCGCCCCGCCAGGGCCCAGACCGCCGCCCGCCAGCGCCGCCAGGTAGATCGGCACCAGCGGCAGCACGCAGGGCGTCGCGAAGGTCAATACCCCCGCCCCGAACACGCCGAACAGGTCGAGGTTCACGGCATCCACCTCCCGGACAGCGACGGCCTCAACCGCCGCCGCCGAGCCCGAGCAGCGCGCCGATCGCGGCGCCGTAGGAAGTCGAGACCCAAGGGTTGGACGTGATCGGGCAGGTTCCCGTCGAACATCCGACCAGCCGGTAGTAGGCGAAGCCGAGCAGCCCGCCGATCACGGCGCCGATCGCGATGGTCACCATCCGCCTCCTTCGTGGACTCCAGGCGCGCCACACACGATGCACGACGTACCCTCCTCAACCGTTCGCCGCGCCCGCCGACTCCTCTTCCGGCGCGCGCGTGCCGAGCAGGTCGACTTCGATGATCTCCTCGTAGTAGTGCTGCCCGCGGAGCCCGACGACCCGCTCCACCACCTTGCCCCCCTGGAAGAACAGGACCGTCGGCGTGCCGCTCACGCCGAGGGCGGTGACCGTGCGCGGGCCGAGCGCCACGTTGAGCTGACCGACCTTGACCTTGCCCTCGTACTTGGCCGCCAGCCGTCGCACCGTCGGCACCAGTGCCCGACACGGCGCGCAACCGTCCGACCAGACGTCGACCATCGCCGGCACGTCGGATTCGATCACCTCGCGGCGGAAGTTGTCGTCGTCGAGAGCCGTGGGTTCCGCTTCCGGTTGCGGCTCCAACCCGAGCCAGTTCAGGATTCCCATCACATCCTCCTTCGCCCGTCGTGACCGAGCGTCTCGAAGACCGGGAGGCAATCACGAAGGATGCCAAGACGTCCGGGCCTGGGAATGCTTTGATTCCGATGTATTGCGTGCCCGCTGCGGAACCGTGGTCTGTCCCGTTTCGAGACATCTGTTTCCGTGCGGGACGTTCGAGGGGGCGATCGGATTGCCGGACGGTCCCGGCGCGCGATACAAGCGTGGTGTGGACGCGGCCGCCGGAGGGGGCGGCGCGAGCGGAGGAGGGTGCCGATGAAGCCGGAACTGGTGGTCGGCGACATCACGAAACTGGACGTCGACGCGATCGTCAACGCCGCGAATTCCTCGCTGCTGGGAGGCGGCGGAGTCGATGGGGCGATCCATCGGGCCGCCGGCCCGGAGTTGCTGGCCGAGTGTCGCGAGGTGCGCCGCACCCGCTATCCGGACGGACTGCCGACGGGGCAGGCGGTGCTCACCGGCGGCCATCGCCTCAAGGCTCGCCACGTGATTCATACCGTCGGCCCGGTCTATCGCTCGGTCCCGAATCCGGCCGAGCTGCTGGCCGACGCCTACCGCAACTCGCTGCAGTTGGCCGAGGAGCACGGGTTGCGGTCGATCGCCTTCCCGGCGATCAGCACGGGTGTCTACGGG
>JAAZOP010000618.1 GCA_012797735.1 Myxococcales bacterium | reverse complement strand
GCCCGCCGGCGGGCTACCTGATCTGGGTCGCCTACGGCATCCGGTCGCCGGGGTTCGTCTACGACGAATGGAGCTACCGGTATCTGTCGTCGCAGTACTGGAGCGCGTACACGGCGGACGTGTTCCTCTTCCAGTTCGTGGCGGAGTAGGGACGATGGGGAAGACCTGCGGATGGTTCGCCGTCGCGGTCGCGGCGGCGCTCGGCTGCACCAATCCCTCGGGGGACGACTCCGACTCGGGTCGCGACGGCGGCTACCTGCCGTGGTGCCACGAGGAGGGGGACCTCCACTGCCTGAGCGAGATGATCGAGCAGCGGTGCACGTTCCCGGCGGGAAGCGAGTTCCCCGCGATCATCGAGCGGGAGTGCTATCCGCTCGGGATGCGCTGCATCTCCGCGCCGGAGGTGCTCGGCTGCGCCGTCTGCTCGCCGGGCTCGCTCTCCTGCGACGGCAACGACATCGTCGAGTGCTCGGACGACGGCCAGGCCTGGACCTACGTCGAGACCTGCGATGTGGCCCGCGGCGACCAGTGCGTCAACGGCCGGTGCGTCAACGGCTGCGACATCGCCGACCGCCTGCACTCCAACGTCGGTTGCGAGTACTGGCCGGTCGACCTGGACAACGCCGTGACCCAGGGCTTCGACGCCACGATCCAGCAGTACGCCGTCGTCGTCTCCAACCCCACCCCGCTCCTGGCGGACGTCAAGGTCTGGGTCAACGACGCCCCGCCGGGCGAGACGCCGGTCGAGCGGCTGGTCGACGAGATCACGCTCTCCACCGACGACCTGTTCGTGTTCCGGCTCGACCCCCGCGAGGTCGATGGGAGCAGCGAGTTCGGCGGCAACGATGGGAGCCACACCGCCTGGACTTCCCACGCGTACAAGATCACCTCGACCGCCCCGATCATCGCCTACCAGTTCAACCCGCTCGACAACGTCGGCGTGTTCTCCAACGACGCCTCCCTCCTCCTGCCCAAGAGCGGTCTGGGGACCGAGTACACCGTGATGGCGTGGCCCCAGACGATCGCCAACACCCCCGAGAACCCGGATACGGACATGCGCGGCGACCTGCGCGCCTTCCTCGCCATCGTCGGCACCGAGCCCGACACGCACGTCGCCGTGCGGCTCAGCACCGACGTGATGCCCCTGCCCGACCCGCCGCCCGGGAGCACCGGCGAGTGGTACGAGGGCGACACGATCGAGTTCACCCTCGGGCCGTTCGAGGTGCTGAACCTCGAGACGGGCGACTTCAACGCCGACTTCACCGGCACCGTGGTCCGCGCCGACAAGCCGGTCGCTGTGTACTCGGGGTCCGAGGCCTCCGACGTGCCCTGCTTCACCGATCTCCGGACCCGTCGCTGCTGCGCCGACCACCTCGAGGAACAACTCATCCCCGACACGTCGCTCGGCCGCACCTACGTCTTCGCCCGCACCCCGGCGCGGACCCCCGAGGTCTACGCGGCGGGCGCCCCGGTGTCGATCGTGCCCGAGCCCGAGTACATCCGGCTGATGGGGATCACGGACGGCACCGAGATCCGCACCACGGGGCTGGAGCGCGTCTGGACCTACGACGGCTGCCGCCGTTCGGAGGTCTCCCCCACCGACCCGATCTTCCTCGACGCCGGCCAGTACACGACCCGCGAGCTGTGGGGCGACATCGTGCTGCACGCCAACAAGCCGTTCGGCGTCGGCCAGTTCGTGGCCAGCCAGGAGGTCACCGGGATCAGCAACGAGTATCCCGGCGGCGACCCGGTGTTCATCCTCACGCCGCCCGTCGAGCAGTGGCGGTCGAGCTACGTGTTCCTGACGCCCGAGCTGTACGCCTTCGACTTCTTCATCATCGCCACCCGCGCCGGCACCGTGCTCGAACTGGACAAGCGGCCGCTCCCGCGGAGTTGCCTGCGCTCCGAGGTGCTCGACGACCTGGTCAGTCCCGCGGTGACCTACGAGATCTACCGTTGTCCGCTGTCGCAGCCGGAAATCCTCGGCCCCGACATCGTCGAGGAGGGGGTGCAGAACGATGGTGTCCACGAGATCCGGTCGGTCGATCCGGCAACGGGCCGCCCAGGCGCCCCGTTCGGCCTCGTGGTCTACGGCTTCGATGCCTACGTGTCGTACGGCTACCCCGGCGGGCTGAACCTGATCGAGCACCCGGAGTAGGCCGGCCGGTCAGGGCAGGATCAGCACCTGGTAGAGCTGGTCGGGGTTACCCTCGGTGAACGGAGGCGGATCCCAGTCCAGGGTGACGAACGCCCGGCCCGCCCACGCCGGCCAGAACAGGACCGCGGGGTCGCCCGCGGTGCCCGCGTCGCAGTCCTCGTCCGACGGCACCGTCCGCGAGCAGGTCTCGGCCCGCAGGTACAGCACGTGGTTGAACGGCGTGCCCGTGGCATCGACGAACAGATCGATCTCCCCGACCGGGTCGATCTGGAAGCGCTCCTGATCGCCGTAGGCCGTGGGGTCGAAGGCGCATGAGCCCGCGTCCCGGTGCTCGAGCGGCCCGCCCGGGTCCGACAGCCGGCCGATGAACGTTCCACCGTCGGTCGCTCGAATCGCGTGGTCGCAGTCCGCCTGGCCGGCGGCCGGCTCGACGCGGAAGTGCAGCGTGAACCGGCCGGACTCGTCGGGCGACCGGCCCGCCACCCGCACGACGTAGAGGCCGGGATCGAGCCACCGGTGCTCGAACCGCGATCCGGCCGCCGGGTCGTGGTTCCGGTCATCGTTGCAGATCAGCTCGGGCGCGCCGGCTCCGCACCCGCGGAACAGGCTGATCACGGTGTCGAACCCGCAGTCCTTCGTGTCCACCACCACGCGCGAAGGGCCGCTGCGGTCCGTCAGGTCGAGGTTCCAGTAGACGGCCCGGCCCTCGAAGCTCGAGCCGGGGACGCACCACGAGTCGAGCGGCCGGGAGGGGGCATCCGGCTTCAGTTCGTCCGCCACCTCCGGAACGCGCGGGTCGATCACCAGCGTCAAGGCCTGCTCGCACGTGTCGTGCACCGACAGGTTTCCGCACGGACTGTCCGGGTCGGCGTAGTCCGCCAGCGTGTCGCAGTCGTCGTCCCGGCCGTTCCGGCAGTCCTCCAGGGCGTCGGGGCTGATCGTGGGGTCCTCGTCGTTGCAGTCGCCGCCGGGACACTGGCAGTTGTGACCTTCCAGGTCGCAATCGTAGTTTCCGCCGACGGTGTCGCCGTCCGCGTCCGGCGGGTCGTGGATGCAGAACTCGCCGCCCGGAGCGCAGCGATCGATCGTGCAGGGCAGCGTGTCCGCGCACTGGTCGTCGGTCGAACACCGTGTGGTGTTCCTGCTCACGCAACCGAACTCGCGGTTGCACGAGTAGCCGCGCGAACAACGGTTTACCGTAGGCAACGATTCGATGCACGCCGTGTCGGGACCGAAGCAGTAGTCGCGCGTGCACAGCACCGTGTCCTGCGGGCACTCGAAGGGGCCCATCGGCACGCAGTGGTGGTCGACGCAGCGCCGCCAGCCGTCGGAGCAGGTCTGGTCGCCGCAATCCAGGTCCGTCTCGCACTCGCCGCCGTCCGTCGTCGGACCGTCATCCCCCGCGTCGTCCCGGTCTCCGTCGTCGCCATCCACCGGGGGGACGTCGACGTCGGTCGCATCGGGCGAAGCGTCGTCGTCCCCGAGGCCGGCCGCGTGGAGCGAACAGGCCGGTGCGGCGAGACAGGCGACCAGCACGAGGATCTCGCCGGACCGCCTTTCCCGTTGTCTGCGCCTCATGGGCCGCTATAGTAGCCGGTCGCCGGCCCGCGGTCGAGAAGGCAAGGATGTCCCACGCACCGACCGGTCCATTCCATCCCGATGCCGCCGCCCGGCGGGCGCTCGAATGGCCCGCGGTCGTCGAGGCGCTCGTGGCGCGCTGCGCATCCCCCGCGGCCAGGACGCGCCGCTCCGGCCTCGACGGACCGGGCGAACTGCAGGCCGCCCGGACCCGGCTCGAGGAGGTCGGAGAGGCCTGGCGGCTGCTCGAGGGCCGGGGCGCGGACGATGGGGGAGGGCCAGACCCCGGTTTCTCGGCGCCCGACCTGTCGACGCTCCCCGACCTGGAGGACGCGCTCGAACGTTGCGCCCGCGGCGCCGACCTCGAACCCCCCGCGCTGCTCGAAATGGCGGCGCTGTGTCGCCTGGCGCGGACCGCCGCGGGACCGATCCTGCTGCGCGCCGAGCGGCTGCCGCGCCTGGCCGCCCTGTTCCAGACCGCCGGCCGGGACCTCGACCTGCCCGGCCTGGCGCGGCTGGCCGCCGACATCGAGGCGGTCGTCGACCCTTCCGGGGAAATCCGTGACGACGCCTCGCCGGAGATGGCCCGCATCCGCGGCGAGGCGCGCGCGACGCGGGAGCGCGTCGACCGGCGCCTTCGCGAACTGCTGGTGGAGCTGTCCGACCACCTGCAGGACCGTTTCGTCACCGAACGGGAGGGCCGCCCGGTCGTTCCGGTGAAGGTCGAGGCGCAGTCGAGGGTGCCCGGCATCGTCCACGCCGCCAGCGGCTCGGGGGCGACGGTCTTCGTCGAACCGCGGGAGGTGGTCGGCGACGTCAACCAGGTCCGGCTGCTCGCCGCCGCCGAGCGGCGCGAGGCGTTGCGGCTGCTGCGCGAGTTGTCCCGCCGGGTGGAGCGCCTCGCCGACACCGTCCGCCTCGCCTTCGCCGGTCTCGTCGCCCTCGACCACCGCCTCGCCGCCGCCCGCTTCGGCCGCGACCTCGACGCCGTCCTTCCGGACCTGGTCGAGGAGGGCGGGCACGTGCTGGCCGCCGCGCGCCACCCCCTCCTGGCGCTCGGCGGGGTCGCCGTCGTCCCCAACGACCTCGAGGTCGCGCCCGGCGAGGCGCTGGTCGTCTCGGGGCCGAACGCCGGCGGCAAGACCGTCGCGATGAAGACCCTCGGTCTCTGCGTGCTGCTCGCCCACGCCGGGCTCCCCGTCCCCGCGCGCGCGGCGCGCGTCCGCTGGACCCGCGAGGTGTTCTGCGAACTGGGCGACGAGCAGTCGCTGGCCCTGTCACTGTCGTCCTTCTCCGCCCACGTGTCCCACCTCGCGCGGATCCTGCGTGCCCTGCGCCCCGGCGACCTCGTGCTGATCGACGAGTTGGCCGGCGGCACCGACCCGGTCGAGGGCGCCGCGCTCGCCGTCGCCGTCACGCGCCACCTGGTCGAGGCCGGCGCCGCCGCCGTGGTCACCACGCACTACGACCCGCTCAAGCGGCTCGGCGACCGGGACCCCCGCGTGCGCCGTGCCTCGATGGGCATGGACCCGGAATCCCTGCGTCCGACCTACCGCTTGCGGCCGGGCGAGGTCGGCACGAGCGCCGCGCTGGCCGTGGCCGAGCGTTACGGACTGCCGGCCGAGGTGATTGCCGGCGCGCGCGGCGAGTTGCCCCGCGCGTATCTCGAGTCGGAAGAAAGGCTGCGGCGGGTCGAGGATCTGCGCGCGCGGGCCGAGCGGGAGGCGGCGGAGGCGGCCGAGGCGAAGCGGCTCGCGGAACAGGAGCGCGGCCTGCTGGCGCAGGAACTGGCCAGGGCCAGACAGCGCGAGCACGAGGCGATGCGCGCGGAGGTCGCCGGCCTGTGGAAGACGATCCACGCGCTGCGCGAGGAATTGCGGACCGCGCGGAAGTACCTCCGGGAGACGCGCCGGCCGTCGGCGGAAACCGTGCGGAGCGTCGAGGCGCGCGTGGAGGCGGCGGCGGAACGCCTCTCGCCGTCCGGGCCGGTGGAGATCGCGCTCCGCGGCACCCCCCCGGGCGAGGCGCTCGACCCGGCCCGCTTCGCCGAAGGCGACACGGTGTACGTCGTCTCGGTCGGCCGCGAGGGGATCCTGGTGGGCCGCGCCGGAGAGCAGGCCGTCGTCGCGTTCGGCTCGGTCAAGACCCGCGCCGACTTCGCGGACCTGCGCCGCGTGCGCCGGGCCGCCCCCGAACCCGCCCCGCGGTCTGCGCCGGACGCATCCCGGGGCGCGCACGACCGCGACGGCAAGCCGTGGCGACCCAAGGTCGAAGCGAACACGATCGACCTCCGCGGCCTGCGCGTCGAGGAAGCGCTCGACCAGCTCGACGCCCGGCTCGATCGGCTGTTCCAGGACGAGGCGGGGACGGTGTACGTCGTGCATGGCTATGGCACGGGCGCCGTGCGACGGGCGGTCCGCGAACGGCTCAGGGACCATCCGCTGGTCGCCGAGTGGCGCGCGGGCGAACCCGGCGAGGGCGGCGACGGTGTCACCGTCGTGCGACTCAAGTAGCGTGCGCGCCGCCGTTCATTCGCCCGCCCGCGACGGCGGGAAGCGAGTGGAGTGTCGTCGATGGCTTCGCGCGGGACGATGCTCGGGGCCGACCCTTCAGTACGGCAGATCGATCTCGATGCGGAACCAGGCGTCCTGCAACCACGTCGGCCGGTCGTCCCAGATCCAGTCGGCGCCCACACCCGAGAACTCCGGCGGCGAGGGACCCCACGGCGGGGAGGCCGGACTCTCCCGTCGTCGCTGCGCCCCCGCCGGTCAGCGTGGAACTTCCACCAGCCGTCCCGACGCGGTGAAGAGCAGGAAGGCGCGGAGCGGCTTGCGGAACGAGCGGGCCAGGGGCGCGAGCAGATCGAGGTAGCTGCGGATCTGCGCGACGTACGCCGGATACGCCGTCTCCAGCGGGTCCTCGACCGGCGGATCGGTCTTGAAATCGACCACCGTCAGCCGTTCGGCATCCAACACCAGAAGATCGACGAACCCCGAGAGCAACGTGCCGGCCGGGCCCGCTCCGGCGACCGGGTACTCGAGCCGGACGTGCACGCCGGGCGCGGGGAGGAGCCCCGCCCTTCCCAACGCCTCGGCCGCGCGGGCCGCGTCCTCCGCCGCCTCGCGGAGATGCTCCGTCAGGCCGGTCCGCGACGCCGCGCGACGGACCGCCTCGACCGCGCGTGCCGCGTCCGCCGATCGCTCTTCGACCAGCCGGCCAATCGCCCGATGCACGGTGTCGCCGAAGACGGGGCCGAAGCGGCCGCGCCGGGTCGCCGCATCCCCGGGCGATTCGGTCTCCTCCTCCCGGATCGGCGCCGGCGGCTCGTGCGCCAGACGACTCACGCCGCGGGGCCGGAATCGAGGCGCGGCCGCTTCGGCCGCGGCTTGCGACCACCGCGCCGGCAGCGCGCCGTCTTCCGGCTCGCCGGCGGCGAGGCGCGGGCCGGCGGCGGCCGGGGGCTCGGCGGCCCACGGAGCCCCGGCGTCGTCCCGGTAGGCGTCCAGGATGTGCAGCGTGGACGGCGGCGCGTCCAGCACGAGCCGGCCCGTCACGAACTTGCCGTCCGCTCCGAGCGACCGGTCGTCCTTCCCGCACGCCACGGGCAGCACGAGCAGGTCGCGCGCCCGGGTCGCCGCCACGTACACCACGCGGAGCCGCTCGGCGTTCCGGTACGCCTTCTCGAGGGCGAGGAAGTCCCCGTCCGAATCGCACTCGACGCGGTCGAGGGACAGCATCCACCGCCGGCCGTCGCGCGAGACGGCCCAGGCGGGGACCGAGGCCCATTTCTCCTCCAGTTGGGCGCGGCAGTCCCAGATCACGACGACGGGGAACTCGAGGCCCTTGGCCTGGTGCACGGTCATCACCTGCACCGCCTCGGCGCCGACCGGGCTGGGCGGGTCGAGTTGCACCGGGTCATCGACCCATGACCGCAACCGGGCGCTCGCGCCGTCGAAGTCGAGTCGTTCGTCGGCGGCGAGGCGTTCGAGCTGGGAGCAGATCTCCCGCAGGCGCGCCAGCCGCTGGATGCCGTTGGCGGACAGGGCGACGGTGCGGGCGAGGCCGGTGCGTTCAAGCAGGTCGCGCGCCGTGGTTCCGGGGGAGCGTTCGAACCGCCGGCGGCGCAGCTCGCTGACCAGTTCCCGGGCGGCGCGCAGCCGGCGGACGGTCTCGCCGGACGGTTCCTCGTCCCGGGCGGCGGCGGCGGCGAGGTGGTCGGCGGGGTCGAGCGCGAAGAACGGCGGGCGCAGCAGCGCGGCCTCCGCGGCGCCGTCGTCCGGGTCGGCCAGCGCCCGCAGCGCGAGCAGGAACCGCCGGTGCAGCGGGTCTTCCAGGAACAGGCGGCCGCCGCGGGCGGTCCAGGGTATGCGCGCGCGGTCGAGTTCGGCGAAGAGCAGCGGCAGATTCGCGGTGGAGATCGCCAGCACGGCCACGTCGCCGAAGCGGACCGCCCGTTCCCGGCCGGTCGTCGCGTCGGTGACGGTGACCCCGGCGGGCCGCGGGGCGACCAGCCATCCGAGGTAGGCCGCCAGCGCACGGGCTTCGAGCCGCCGCCACAGGTCGGCCCTCGAACGCTCGGCCGTGGCACGCAGGGGGACGACGTGCACCCGGGGCTCCTCGGCGGCGCCGGCCCGTCCGGCCTCGAGCGGCTGGTGGAAGACGCGGCCCGTGTCCGGGTCGAACAGCGCGCCCTGCGGGTCGCGCCCGAGCAGCGATTCGAAGCGATCGTTGAAGAACGCGATCAGGGACGGCCGGCTGCGGAAGTTGGCGACGAGCGGCGCGACGAGGGGGGCGCCTTCGAGGATGTGGGTGCGGACCTCGTCGTACATCGCGACGTCGGCGCGACGGAACCGGTAGATCGATTGCTTGGGGTCGCCGACGATCGTGAGTCGTCCGGCGGCGAGTCGCGCGTCCTCCCAGCGCCGCGCGGTCGCGCCGTCCTCGCAGAGGAACGCGACGATCTCCGCCTGCAGCGGGTCGGTGTCCTGGAATTCGTCGATCAGCAGGTGGTCGAACAGCCGCTGGTACTCGGCCCGCACGCCGTCCGGGTTCTCGCGGAGCAGGTCGCGCAGCTTGATCAACAGATCGATCTGGTCGAGCACGCGCCGGCGCACCTTGACCTGCTCGTAGAGCGCCACGACCACCGGGTAGGCGCGCACGAGACCGCGCGCGAGCCACTCGCGGAACGGCCGCAGGATCTCGTCGCGGAGCGCCGGCGCGCCCTTCCGCTTGCCGGTCTGCTTGCCGCTGAACTCCTTCCAGACCTCGTAGCCCTCCGGGTTGCCGGCGAACTCGACGCTCCGGCGCGGCCCGTTCTCGTTCGGGGCGTGCTCGAGGGGCCAGAAGATCTCGCGGTAGGTCGCGGCCGGGTCGGCGGCGTCGCGGTGCCGCCGCAGCAGGTCGGCCGTCGCCCGCAGCCAGGCGATCCCCTCCGGCGCCGGCTCGGCCGGCAGCGCCTCCACGAGCCCGACGAACTCGTCCGCCGCGGCCTGGAACGCCCGGCGGTCGAAGCCCTGCGGCGCGGGTTCCTGCGGCGGAACGTCGCGCCGGCTGACGAAGTCCGCGACGAGGTCTTCCAGGCCCCGCACGGTCCGGTAGCGGAGCGCGCGCGATC
The DNA here is from genome assembly GCA_012797735.1 of Myxococcales bacterium. Taxonomy (GTDB): domain Bacteria; phylum Myxococcota_A; class Polyangia; order DRWM01; family JAAZOP01; genus JAAZOP01. Next base: position 1,759 of record JAAZOP010000618.1, on the reverse strand, counting down.
CGGCCCCGACGCCCGCGGCGAGCGCGTTGCGGACGGCGATGCTGGCCTCCCCGGCGCGCGCCTCGAGCCCCGTGCCGCGGAGCATCTCCGAGAGCGAGCCGGTCTGGACGCCGTGCAGCAGGTCGTGCAACGTCTCGCGGACCAGCTCGCCGGCGTCCTCGACGATCTCGTACGACGGGCTCAGCCCCGCTTCCACGGTGTGCTGTCGGAGCAGGCGGTCGGCGAAGGAGTGGATCGTGCCGACGTGGGCCGCGTCCAGACCGTCGAGCGCGGCGCGGAGGAGGTCGCGCCGGGCTTCGGCGAGGTCGGGACGCGCCAACTCGGCGAGCAGACGCTCCCGCAGCCGCAGGCGCAACTCGCCCGCCGCGCGTCGCGTGAACGTCACGGCGGCGATGCGCCGGATCGGAATCGGCGGCGCACCGTCCTCCGGGGCGAGCAGTCGGACGAGGCGTTCGATCAGGATCGTGGTCTTTCCCGTGCCGGCGCCGGCGTCGAGCAGCACGCTCCGTCGCCGCTCGGCCACGGCCCGGTCGCGGTGCTCCTGGTCGGGGGCGGGAGGCCGGGTCCTGCGTGCCGCCACGGTCAGTCCTCCTCCGCGCGCAGGGCGACGTACTCGGCGGCCGCCCCGCTCGCCGGCGGCTCCGCCGCCCTCCCGCCGCCGGGCGCCGCGTCGCCGCAGACCGCGGCGAACGGGCAGTAGTTGCAGTCCTCGGCGAGCGGCGTGCGCGGGAAGGCGCGTTCGGCGAGGAGCCGGGCGGCGAGGTCCAGCCAGCGCAACGCCGCCTCGCGCAGCTCGGCCCAGTCCTCCCGGAACGCCCGCTCGACCGCCGGATGCCGTTCGACGTAGGCGTACGCCACCTCGACCCGCGGCGGGATCCCCCACGCCTTGGCCAGGCGCTCCGCGGCCAGGCCGTAGAGCGCGAGCTGCACGTCGAGCTTCGGCAGCGGCCGCGCCTCGCGCCGCGCCCGCGGGTGCGCCGACCCGGTCTTGAGGTCCCGCAACAGCGTCGTCCGCCCCTCGACATCGATCCGGTCGATCCGCCCGTGCAGGTAGAGCGCGTGCTCCCCCGGCCGCAGTTCGAACGGCGCCGGCTGGCCGTCCGGTCCCGGGTAGCCGAAGCTGCGCTCCACGTCGAAGAACGTCCGCGGCGCGCCCTCGTTCCAGTCGTACTGGACGAACGAGATCACCGCCGAGAGCAGCCGCTTGAGCTGCTGCGCGCGGACGTCGGGGCCGGCGAGCGGGTACTCTTCCAGGAGCGCCTCGAACTCCTCCTTGGCCAGCGCCCCGGCGACGGCCTTCCAGTGCTCCAGGTCGCGCCGGCGCGCCCCGAAGTCGGCGCCATGACGCCGCGCGAAGCGCTCGGCGATGCGGTGGACCAGCGACCCGAAGGTCAGGGCGTCGAGGTCCAGTCCGGAGGGGGGCGCTCCCGGGTCCTCCCAGCGGAGCAGGATCTCGAGCAGGAAGCGGTGGGGACACTCCAACAGCGTGCGGACCGCCGTCGGCGACAGCGGCGTTTCGGGCGTGGTCCCCGGGATGACGGGAAACGGTGCGCCGGGAGCGAAGAGGCCGCCCGACGGGCCGTCCGCGGGCTTTGCTTCCAGTTCGAGCAGCCGGGCGAGGTCGGTCGCGGGCGCGTCGAGCCAGCCCGGCGGGACGCGCAGGGCGGCGGGGCGTTCGCCGTTTCCGCCACCCGTCGTCGTCGCGCCCGCGCCGGCCGCCGCGACGGCGTCGTGGGCGGCGGCTTCGGCCAGGGGATGC
>JAAZOP010000617.1 GCA_012797735.1 Myxococcales bacterium | reverse complement strand
CGGGCTCGGCGTCCCAGCAGGCGCGGGCGGCGTCGCGCAGCGCCGGATCCCGCTCGGCCCCGAGGGCGAGCGGCAGATTGACGAGGCCCTCGGCGAGATCCTGGCCGGACGGCTTGCCGAGCGTCTCCGGTCGGCCCTCCCAGTCGAGCAGGTCGTCGACGGCCTGGAAGGACTCGCCCAGGGCGAGGCCGTAGTCGCGCAGCGCGACGCGCAGGCCGGGCGCGGCGGCGGCGAGCAGCGCGGCCGCCTCGGCGGCGTAGCCGAACAGCGCCGCGGTCTTGAGCCGGTGCACGCGGCGGACATGGGCGACCTCGACGGTCGGGTCGCGGCGCCGCTCCCGCTCGAGCACCTCGCCCTCGCACACGGCGCGACTCGCCGCCCCGAGGGCGATCTGCAGCTCGCGCGGGCCGGCGCGGGCCAGCCGGTCGAAGGCCCAGGAGAAGAGCAGATCGCCGGCGAGAATCGCGGTGTGCACGTCGTAGGCGGTGTGGACCGACGGGCGCCCGCGGCGGACCGCCGCGGCGTCGAGGACGTCGTCGTGGAGCAGGGAGCCGGCGTGGACCAGCTCGACGACGGCGACGACGGCGGCGTGGGGGCGGGGGTCGAAACCGAGGGCGCGGGCGGCGGCGCAGGTGAGCAGCGCCCGGAGCCGCTTGCCGCCGGCGCCGAGCAGGTGACGGGCGGCGTCGCCGAGCCGCAGGGAATGTTCGGTGCCCACGTCGCGCAGACTCGCCTCGACCGCCTCCCGGTCCGCCCGCAGCTCGGGAGGAAGCGGACTGCCGGCCGCGTGCGGGGCGGAGGCGACGACGCTCATGCCGGCGCTCCGGAGGCGGACGGTGCATGCGGCGCACGAACGGGCATCTGGACCGCGCATGAACCACGAGCGCCGGGCGGCGGTCAAGGGGCACGGCGCACCCCCAGGGTGTCGCCGAAGTCCGCGTCGCCGGCCGGCGCGAGGCTTCCGTTGCCCACGGCCCTGGCGGGCCATCCGCGAATCACGAGCACGCTGGGCGGATGAGCAGGGGATGGGCGATTTTCGGGGCAGGCTCCAGGAGCGACAGGTCGATCGTGATTCCGCCGGCCTGCGGCCTCGAGCCTGGAGCCTGGAGCCCGTCCGGCATGGGCGGCGGCGACTTTGGCGAGGCCCTGGCGCACCCCCGCTGTTTCCGCATCGGGCCGGCGGATCCTGGCGGGACGAGGCGACGGATTGCGGGCGCCCGCCGTGCGTCCGCGCAGGCGTGGCCGCGGGGATGGTTGCCGCGGTGCGGGCCTGCTCCATCCACGTTCGTCGCGTGGGCGTGGCCGCGGGTGCCGGCGTGGCCGTGGGCGTTGGCCCGGGCGTGGGCGAGACCATGGGGCGACAGGGGGCGTCGAAAACGCTTGACAACCGCAGCGCGGGAGGCTAGGTGGTCGGGTGGTTGAACCACTGGGCCACAGGCCCGGTGGCGGGGAGCGCGGCGATGGCGGCCGGACGGGCGGCGACGGGCACCAGGAAGAAGGCGGGCGGCTTCGAGCCGGTGCGGCGCGCCAGCCTGGCGCGGCTGGTCTCCGAGCAGATCCGCCGCCGCATCTTCGACGGCCGGCTGCGCGCCGGCGACCGCATCCCGTCCGAACGCGAGCTGGCGGAACAGCTCGCCTCGAACCGCAACACCGTCCGCGAGGCGATCCGGACGCTCGAGGAACTGCAGCTCGTCCAGGTCCGGCACGGCAACGGGATGGTCGTCCGGGACTTCCGCCGCGAGGGCGAGCTGGGGCTGTTGCCGTTCTTCCTCGCCGAGGGAGCCGACGCCGGGGAGACGTTGCGGGCGTTGGAGGACGTGCTGCGGCTGCGGCGGATGGTCCTGGCCGAGGCGGGGGCGCTGGCGGCCGAGCGGGCGACGCCGGAGGACGTGGCCGGGTTGCGCGCGGCGGCGGAGGCGGCGGTGGACGACCCGGAGGATCCCTGGCGCCAGGACCTGGAGTTCTTCCGGCGGCTCGTCGAGTCCAGCCACAGCCTGGTGGCGGTCTGGCTCTTCAACACCTTCGCCCGGGCGTTCGCGGGGCTGGTCGAGCGGCTGCCGGGGTTGTGGGTCCGGCAGGCCGGCCTGCGGCGCACCTGGATCTCGCTGGTGCGCGCCGTCGAGCGGCATCGTCCCGGCGAGGCGCGCCGGATTCTCGAACGGTACTACGCGGCGGTCGACCGCATCATCCGCCGGCGGCTCGGATCGGCCGGCGAAAGGAGGTAGCGCGATGGAACGTCCGTTGTCCCTGGTCACCGGTGCGTGCGGTTTCATGGGGACCCACATGTGCGAGGTGCTCGCCGAGGCGGGGCATCGCATCCGGGCCACCGACCTGCCCACGGCGCACGAGAAGGACGACCGGGCCAAGGGCCGGTTCCCGTCGGTGATCGACCGGTTGGGCGTCGAGTTCGTGCCCGGCGACTTCACGCGCCCGGGCGACCTCGCCGCGCTGGTCCGCGATGTCGACTACGTCTTCCACATCGCCGGCGTCTTCTCCTATTCCGCGCCGTGGGCGTTGTTGCGGCAGGTGAACGAGTTGGGGACGGAGGCGTTGATCGATGCGGTGCTGGCGCACAAGCGCGCCAGGCGCTTCGTGCTGTGGGGCGCGGGGGGAGTCTACGGCCTGCCCTCGTGGCGCCCGGGACGTCCGTTCCGCGAGACCGACGCGGTGCTGCCCGCCAACCCGTACCTGCGCTCCAAGTGGCTGGCGGAGCACGCGACGATGCGGGCGCAGAGCCGCGGCCTGTCGTGGGCCGTCCTGCGGCCGACCACGGTCTACGGGCCGCGCGCCGTCTACGGCTCGGGCCAGATGATCCTCGCCGCCGCCAAGATGAAGGTCGCGGCGGCGCCGAAGAACTTCACCGCCCGCATCCCGTGGGTCCACGTCCGCGACGTCTGCCGGGCCGCGCTGCACGTCGCGACCACCAAGGGCGCCGAGAACCGCATCTACAACCTCAACGACGACACCCAGATGTCGACGCTCGAGTTCTTCCGCATCATGGCCGGCTTGACCGGCGCCAAGTTCGTCGAGCTGCCCGCGGTGCCGATCGACCAGCTCAAGCCGGCGATCCACGGCGTCGCCGGCGTCCTCCAGAAGATCAGCGGCCTGCTCGGCGTTCCCTCGCCGCTGGAGGCCGACACGGTGGACTACCTCAACGAGGACTGGCAGTACGCGAACGACGAGTTGAAGTCGACCGGCTTCCAGTTCCAGTATCCGGACGCCCGCGACGGCCTGCGCGACACGCTGCGCTGGTACCGCGAAAACGGCTGGCTCGACGCCTGACGCCCGCGGAGAAGGAGGATCACGATGGCCCACGAACCGCGACAGCCCAACGGCGAACGCTGGACCTACGAGGCGCTGTGCCTCGCCCGACCCGAGGACCTCGAGGCGGTGATGCGTTGCGGCGTCACCCCCGACCTCGCCCGCCTCAGCGGGTGGGAGTTCCGCGGCTTCAACACCCCCGACGCCCTCGCGCTCGTCGGACTGAAGAAGTTCAAGAAGGGATTCTACCGCGCCGACCCCTCGCGGCCCCACCACCAGGGCATCCAGGGCTACAACGTCGTCGTCGTCCAGAACCGCCTCGGAGAACCCTGGATCGATGTCGAACAGGGCGGCCGACCCAAGCGCATCGGCTGGTACGAGGCCCGCAAGGTCGACCTGGCGAGCGCCCACAACAAGTATCCGAACGCCATCCTGATCGACTACGGCGCTTCGGACAAGAACCTCAAGGTCGATCCGTCCCGCCTGCTGCGCGACTACCTGGTCCAGGTCTACCCCGACAACTTCGACCTGTACCTCGGCAAGGCCTACATCCCGATCGGCCCGCTGCGCCTGCCGATGGCCTACTTCGTCCTCGAACGCCACAACCCGTCCGACCTGGGCGCCTGAGCCCGGGGCGCACGCATTCCCCCGCTCCGGCGGCTCCGCGGACTGGCTTCCGCGAGCCGCCCGCGATAGGCTGCGCGGCCGTGAACGACGTGGCGCAAGACGCGCGGCGCATTCGCATCGTCTCCCGGTGGTCCCTCCCGGTCGTGCTCGTGGTGTGGGCGTCCGGCTCCGCGGGCTGTCCGGCCAGCACCGGGGTCGTGGAGCCCGTCGAACCCGTCGAGCCCGCCGAGCCCGTCGAGCCCGCCGAACCCGTCGAGCCCGTCGAGCCCGTCGAACCCGTCGAGCCCGTCGAGCCCGCCGAGCCCGTCGAACCCGCCGAGCCCGTCGAGGAAGAGCCCGGGTTCCGCGGCGGCGACGACGTGGCGCTGCTGGCGGTGCTCTGCGGGGCGGCGCCGGTGCGCTGGGAACGCAACCCCCGGGGGACGACGATCAGCTTCCGGTTGACGTTCGCGGACGGTTCGCAGGCCGCCTACAAGCCGGACCAGACGATCGGGCATTCCAACTGGGAGTCGGAGGTGGCGGCGTATCGGCTGAGCCGCCGGCTGGGGATCCACCGGGTGCCGCCGTCGTGCGTGCGCCGGGCGACGCGGGACGAGTTGACGGGGGCGGAGGGGGTGACGCCGGACTTCCGTCGCCGGCTGGGCGACTCGGTGTTGTTCGATGCGGACGGCACGGTGGTCGGGATGGCGATGCACTGGGTGCCCGACCTGCGGGGCGGGGAGGAGTACGCGAGCGACGGGGATTGGCCGGCGTGGCTGGCGCAGGGCAACCGGATTCCGCCGGAGCGGCGGGAGGACGCGGCGGCGTTGTCGGATATGGTGCTGCTGGACTGGCTGACGTTGAACACCGACCGATGGACGGGGGGCAACGTGCGGCGGGCCGGCGGCACGGAGGGTCCGCTGGTGTTCATCGACAACGCCGCCGGTTTCGGGGCGGCGTCGGGGGAGGCGCGCGTCTGGACGTACTTCCGCTGGGCGCAGCGGTTCCGCCGGGCGACGGTCGAGCGGTTGCGGGCGTTGGACGACGCGGCGCTCGAGGCGCTGTTGTCCGACGTCCTGACCGTGGAGCAGCTCGACGGGCTGCGGCGGCGCCGGGACCGCGCGCTGGAGCGGATCGAGGAGCTGGCGAGGCAGTTCGGGGAAGCGAATGTGCTGTTCTTCGACTAGATCGGCGGACGCGTGACCGGCGGGCCGCCGGCGGGGGGGCCCGGGCGCCGGGCGCTCCGGTTCGTCGCGGACGTGCGGCCGGGCGAGTGGGCGCTGGCGCTGGCCTTCGCCGGCTACTTCTTCCTGGTGATCACGACGTTCTGGATCCTCAAGCCGCTCCGCACGTCCCAATTCCTCGGCGCCTTGGGGGCGAAGCATCTCCCGTGGGCCCGTCTGGTCACCGCCACCCTGGTCCTGCCGCTCGGGGCGCTGCTGGCCTGGCTGTCCGCGCGGGTTCCGCGTCGCGGCCTGCTGCTGGGGGTCGCCGGCGCGTTCGGCGTCGGGCACCTCGTGTTCTGGATTCTCGACCCGCTCGTGCCGCCGGTCTGGGTCCATGTGCCGTTCTACTTCTGGGTCGATCTGTTCGTGACGGCGAACGTGGCGCTGTTCTGGAGTTTTCTCAACGAGCACGTGACGGCGGAGTCGGCCAAGCGGCTGTTCGGCATCATCGGCGCCGGCGGAATGCTCGGGGGCATCCTCGGCAGCGCCCTGGCGGGCTTCCTGGCGCCGGTGGTGGGCGGCCGCCAGCTCCTGCTGCTCACCGCGGCGCCGACGGCGGCGACGTTCGTGCTGATCCTGTGGCTGGATCGGCGCCTGCGGCGTGCCCGGGAGGCGGCGATTCCGGCGCCGGCCCCGGCGTGGGCGGAGGCGCCGGCGACGTCGGCCCGGGCGGCCTGGGACGGCCTGGCGATGGTGGTCCGCTCGCCCTACCTGCTCGGCATCCTGGCGATCGTGACGGCCTACGAGGTCAGTTCGGTGATCGCGGACTACCAGTTCAGCGCGCACGTCGCCGCCGAGTTTCCGGGGCGCGCGCTGGGCGACGCGCGCACGGCGTTCCTCGGACGGTTCTCGCTGGCGACCGGCATCGCGGGGCTGGCGATCCAGTTGCTGGCGACGAGCGCGATCCAGCGGCGGTTGGGGTTGGGCGCCGCGCTGGCGGTGCTGCCGCTGGCGCTGCTGGCGGGCGCGGGAGCGTTCGCCGCGTTCCCCGGGCTGGTCGCGGCGGCGGTGTGGTTCGGCGCCGACGCGACACTCAACTACGGTATCCACCAGACGTCCAAGGAGGCGCTCTACGCGCCGACGTCGGTCGCGGAGAAATACCGGGCCAAGGCGTTCATCGATATCTTCGGGGTGCGGCTGGCCAAGGCGCTGGGCGCGGCGGTGGTGTGGGGGCTGCTCGCCGCCGACTTGCCGCTCCGCTGGCAGGCGGCAGCGGCGATCGGGGTCGCGCTGCTGTGGCTCTGGGCCGTCCGGTCGACGGCGCGGCGTTTCGACCGGCGCGCGGCCGGTGGGGAAACCGCCTCGGAGGATCGCGGCCCTTCCGGGTCGCCGGCTGGACTTCGCCGCCCCGGCGGCTAGACTGGACGACGGTCGTCGTGCGGTGCGGGTGGGGCGCGGCGCGTTCGACCAGGAGGTCGGGGTTCGTGCGGAATCGCTGGTCGGGCGTCGTGATCCTCTCGGCGGCGGTCGTTTCCTGGGGCTGCATCCCGCAGCGCTGCCTGCGGGACGCCGACTGTCCGGGCGGGCAGGTCTGCCGGCCGGCGGACGGCGCCTGCGCGGAGCCGGAATGTTCGACCGCGGAGGAGTGCGGCGCCGGCCGGATCTGCCAGCATCGGTTCTGCATCGCCGGCTGCCTGGAGGACGACGACTGCGGTCCGACGGAACGCTGCGTCGAGCAGCGGTGTCGGGCGATCGGCAGCGACTGTCCCTGCCCGTTGGCGCCGGTCGTCGCCGGCAAGGACCTCAACCCCCGGTCGCCGACGTTCGAGAGCGAGGTCTACGCTCCGCGGGACTTCCCCGGCGGCGTGGCCCTGTTCTTCGGCTCGATCTACTGCGGGCACTGCACGTCCATCCTGACGGCGCTCTGGCAGCGCAAGCTCGAGTTGGAGGCGGAAGGGTTGCAGCCGCGGCTGATCTGGATCCAGGTCGGCCGGTTCCCGGCCACGTCCGAGTCGGTCTCCTCGATCTTCGACGAGGCGTGGGATTTCCCGGTGCTGCAGGACGACGAGGCGGGCAGCCTGTGGGAGGCCTACCACGCGGACTGGTACCACTTCGTGATGATCGACACGCACGGCTGCACCGACGCTTCCCGCCACTTCGGACCGCTCGATGCGACGACGCTCTACGGCGAGGCAGGGGACGAGATCGCGGGGGTCTGGCGCGAGGCGCTGTCGGACGCCTGCCGGGAAGCCTCGGAGGACGCCGGCGACTGAGGGGGGTCGGGGCGGTGCGCGACCGGAACGGCGGGAGGGAAGCGCATCGCGCGTCGTTCGCGCCGGCGTCACTCCGCGCAGCCGCAGGACCGGAAGACCTGCTCCTCCTGTCGCAGGAGGTCCTGGACGCGTTCGACGAGGCCGGAATCCTCCGCGCCCGCGTCCCACGGGATGTCGGCGGTCGCCTGCGTCCGGCTGGCGGCCGGCCCGGTGAGCGCGCCATCGCCGGCCCAGGTCAGCTTGAACAGCAGACGGAAGTCCTGGAAGTCGAACTCGGGGAGCGTGCTGGCGCGCGACGAGTGGTCGCAGCTCAGGCCGGCCCGGAGGCCCCAGAAGCGGGCGCTCCAGACGGCGATGCCCGCCCGCGCCAGCAGGTCGGTGCGCGCCTCGTCGCCCCCGCCGAACGCCTCGGCACCCGCGGAATCCGGATACCAGTCGGCGGCGACAGTGACGCCGAAGCGCGCGCTCCAGCCGTCGGGCAGGCGGACGGCCACGTTGACCCCGCCGCTCACCCCGCCGACGTCGTAGGCGGGGTCGACGGCCCATTGCCCGCGGGCGGTCAGCGTCCAGAGCAGCGTGAGCCGTTCGCTCAGCGGCGCACTTCCTCCGAACCCGCCGTCGACCTCGGTGCGCGACCGTCCCAACTCGTAGAACTCGCGGCGGCCGGCCCCGGCGAACGCGAGGAGCCAGGGGCGAATCTCCGCTTCCACCTCGACCCGGTGCGCCGCGTAGTACCAGAGCGGCTCGACCCAGTAGGGGTCCGTCGACGACGTCGGGCCGGAGCCGTACCGGTCGTCATCGAACAGCATCAGGTAGCCCGGCCGGTAGGCGAGGAGGAAGCGGGGCATTTCCCAGTCGAGCACCAGGCCGACGCGGCCCGACAGGTCGAGGTAGCTCTGGTCGGCGGTCGGCCGGCCGAGGAAGTACTCCACTTTCGGCTGCAGTTCGAGCAGCGGGCGGAGGGGGAAATGGAAGTCCGGGGCGAAACCGAGGAAGCTCTCGACGCCGATCACGGCGCTGCGGGTGTCCTCCGCGGCGAGGCGCGGGTCGCCCGGGGCTCCGAGCAGCGGGTTGGTGGAGAAGCCGGCCAGCAGATCGATGCGCCAGCGCAGCTCGGGAAACCGGTCGGGGCGCAGGATCCGTTCGAGCGCCACGAGCGCCGCGCGGTCGGAGGCGAACGCCTCGTCGCGGCGGTGCGCCTCGGCGACCGCGGCCCGCGCCGCCTCGTCGTCGCCGGCGGCCCGCAGGGCGTAGGCGCGGACGAGGGCGAAGCGGGCGGCCCACGGGTCGGTCCCGCCGCACGTCTCGTCCTCGAGCAGCGCCAGCGTCTCCTCGACCGCGGCGAACTGGAGCCACGACCACGCCAACCACGCCCGCGCCTCGCAGTCGTCGGGCGCCTCCTCCAGCCGTCGCGCGAAGGTGTCGATCGCCCACAGCGGGTCGCCGGCGGCGAGTTGCGCGGCGCCGAGCAGCCGCTGGAGCGACCCCGCCTCCGGAAAGCGGTCGAGCTGTGGCCGGAGGTAGGCGACGGCGTCCGCGGCGCGGCCCGCGTCCAGCAACGCCCGTCCGGCCTCCGCGACGCAGGCGGCGCCGGTGCAGGTCTGCGGCGACTCGACCCCGCCGGGCGCTCCTTGCGCGCGCCCGGCGGGCGCGGCGGCGAGACAGCACAGCGTCGCTGCGGCCGTCGCCCAGGAGAGTCGCCGGACCGTTCGAGCAGCCGACCGGCCGGCGTGGGCAGCGTCTGGCGTCCACCGCTTCATGCCCGCCTCGCGCCGCGCGAGACTATTCCCGGCCCGTCGCCGAGACAAGGTCGAGGAGAAGGCGGCGGGGCCGGCGGCGGGACCCGGCCGGGAACGCGCGGCGCGGGGAGGTGTCGCAGCGGGCGCATGGCGGCTCCGACCGGCCGGTGGTTGGTCCTCGGGATGGTCGCCTGGGCGTCGGCCCCGGCCGTCGCCGACGGGAACGCGATCCTGACGCCCGACCTGCGCCGCGAGTTCCGCGCCGGCGCCGGGTTCGACGAGCCGCCGTCCATGCCGCTCGCGGTGGAACGCGAATCGCTGGTGCTGGACCTGCGCCCGCTGGAGGACGAGGCGCCGGCGGTCGTGACGGCGGAATACCAACTGCGGAACGATGCGTGGGGCGGCCCGGCGTTCGGCGACATGCAGGGTCCGGTCGCGGCGCGCGCATGGGTGTTGTTCGTCGCGCCGGGGATGCTCGACGCCGAGGCGCGGTTGGACGAACGGGAGTTGTTCGTCGCGCCGGTGGCGACCTGCGGCCTCCAACCGGAGTGGCGCCCGCCGTCCGAGGTGCCGGCACCGGACGGCGGCATGCTGGCGTCGCGCCCGGCGGCGACGCCGCGGGCGCGATGGTGCGGCGCGGGTCGCCGCGCCGTCGAGGCGTTGCGGTTCCATCTCGTCGTGCCGCCCGGAACACACGTGCTGCGCGTGCGCTACCGCGTGGAGCCCGGACGGGCCGCGGGCGGGCATCGAACGCTGGCCTACGTCTTCGGCCGTCCCGAACGGTGGGCGGGGTTCGGTGCGGTGGAGGTGGAGGTGCGGTTGCCGCCGTTCTGGCGGGCGGCCGGGTCGTTGCCGCTGCGCCGGGACGGGAACCGCCTCGTATCGACCTTCGAAGGGCTGCCGGCGGCGGCGCTGGGACTGGCCGTCCGGCCGCCGGACGAACCGTGGAGTCCGTGGGAACGCAGGCTGCCGTGGTTCGCCGCGGCGGCGGGCTTGGTGCTGTTGCTCGGGCTGGGGATCGCGACGGTTCTGCGACGTCGTCGCGCGAGAGGACCGGAACGCGTCCAACGATGAGGCGGCGAAGCGGCGACCGGTCAGCGGTCCGGGCCGGGAGCGGCCGGGCTCTCGATGATGCAACGCATGAGGTCGCTGCCCATCTCGCAGCAGGCGACGCCGGCGCAGGCGGCGAGACGCGCCGGCGAGATCGGCACGACGCCGTCTTCTCCGGGGCGACCGCAGAGCCGTTCGTCGAGCAACCGGCGGACCTCCGCCTGCGCCTCGCCGGAAACGTCGTCCGGCATCGCCTGGATCGCGCATTCGAACAGCCAGTCGGAGAGAACCGCGCAGGGCTCGCGGGCCGGGTCGTACGCGCGGGGGGCGGCGAGGCGTGCCGAAGGCGGGACGGTCCGTCCGGCGTCCCGAGGCGCAACGGCGGCCCCCGCGCCGAACTGCCGGACCACACAGCGGTCCCATTCGTCGAGGTCCTGCGCGCAAGCGGTCTCCTCGCAGACCTCGATCGCGGCCGCCATTCCGGCCGGGTCGGGTCCGCCGTCGCCGGACCACCGGTTCCGGCACCGATCGTGGAACACGTCCTCCAGGGTGCCCTCGGAGGCGAACACGGAAACGCGCCCTTCCCCGTCCGACACGGAAACGCGCCCTTCCCCGTCCGCGGCGCCCGCGTCGAGTGGCGGCGCGGGTCGGGTGGAGCAGCGGATCGCCGCGCGGGCATACAGGTCG
>JAAZOP010000616.1 GCA_012797735.1 Myxococcales bacterium | reverse complement strand
GGCGGCGTCGGGCGGTTCCGCCGGCGAGGCGTCGTCCGGTCCGGTCCCGGCCGGCGTGGTCCTGGCGGGCGGCGCCGTCTCGTCGCGCGGTTTCGGGCGGGTCTCGTCGTCGTCCAGACCGTCCCAGGCGGAGAACGGGTCGTCGGGGGCGCGCGAGGCGGCGGCATCGCCGTTCGAGCGTTCGGCGAGGCGCCGTTCGGCGTTCTCCGACGGTCGGAGGTCGTGGAGGCTGCCGGGGGTGCCGTCGCCGCGGGTGATCTGCCGGGCGACGTCGAGCACGAGGCTGGAGCGTTCGGGCTCGACGCCCTTCACCAGGATGCCGTGGGTGCGGGCCCCCTTGAGCAGCATCCGTTCGTTGATCACGAACGGGGCGGCGCCGGTGACGCCCGGGATCGAGCGCGAGAGACGGATGACATCCTCGTAGCGGTCGAACTCCCAGCCGCCGGTCATGACGAGCACGTGGGAGTTGACGCCGACGACCTTCTCGGTGATCGCGCCCTGGAGGCCGGAGGAGGCGCCGAGGATCGTGGCGAGCGCGGCGACGCCGATGGCGACGCCGACCACGGCCATGACGGTGATGAACGAGATGAACGCCTTCTTCTTGGCGAGCAGGTAGCGGACGGCGATCCGGACCGCGTAGGCGCGCATCGGCCGGTTGGTATCAGTCCGGGGCCGCGCGGTCAACGGCGGGGGTGCGGGTGACCACGACCACGCCGGCGGCTACGATCACGATCACGACCACGATCACGATCACGACCACGACCACGACCACGATCACGATCACGATCACGATCACGACCACGACCACGAGCACGACCGTGAATGATCACGACCGTGAGGAGGAGGGGTGGGGTCAGGGGTCGAAGCGGTAGCCGACGGTGCGGACGGTGACGAGGTAGCGGGGGTTCTGGGGGTCCTTTTCGAGCTTCTGTCGGAGGGAGACGACGAAGTTGTCGACGGTGCGCGTGGTGCCCTCGTATTCGTAGCCCCACACCTCGCGGAGGATCTGCTCGCGGGAGAAGGCCTTGCGTGGGTTGCGCACGAGCAGCGCGAGCAGCTCGAATTCGCGCGGGGTCGTCGCCACGTCCCGGCCGCCGCGGGTGACGGTGCGGGCGTTGAAATCGATCACGACGTCGGCGAACGAGAGGGTCGACTCGTCGCGTTGCTTGAGGCGGCGGCGGCGGAGGGCGGCATCGATCCGGGCGAGCAGTTCCTTGAGGTCGAACGGTTTGGTGATGTAGTCGTCGGCGCCGAGGCCGAAGCCTTCGAGTTTCTGGGGAAGCTGGTCGCGGGCCGAGAGGATCAGCACGGGGACTTCGACGCGGCGTTCGCGGAGTTCCTGGAGGATCTCGAGGCCGGAGATGCCGGGGAGCATGATGTCGAGGACGATCAGGTCGGGGGCGTCGTCGAAGGCGCGGCGGAGTCCCTCGTGGCCGTCCGCCGCGACGATCACGCGGTAGCCGCTGGCCTTGAGGTTCATCGCGAGGCCGTCGCGGAGGGAGCGGTCGTCTTCGACGACGAGGATCTTCTCGCCTTCGGGGCCGGGAACGAGCTTGGCGGTCACGACTTGCCTCCGGAACCGGCGGGGGGGGCCGCCGGCAGGAAGAGGGTGAAGGTCGAGCCCCGACCGGGCTCGCTGTCGACGCGGATGCGGCCGTGGTGGCCGCGCACGACGTCGCGGACGATGGCGAGGCCGATGCCGACGCCGGCCGCCTGGAAGTCCAGCCGGTCGCCGCCGCGGTGGAACGGTTCGAAGATCCGCTGCTGCTCCGCCCTGGGGATGCCGACGCCGTTGTCCTCGACGGCGATCTCGACGCCTCCCTCCACGTCGCGGGAGCGGAGCGTGATCCGCTTCGTCTCGCCGGTGTACTTGTGGGCGTTGACGAGCAGGTTGAGGATCGCCTCGGCGAGGGCGCCGCGGTCGAGGTACACCTCGCGGGTGGACGACCGGTCCTGGTGGAGCTCGACCTCGCCAGCGGCGAGCAGTCCCTGGAAGTTCGTCAGGGCCTCGTCGAGAGCCTCTTCCACGCGGGCGCGCTGTTTCTGGTAGGTGCGACGGCCCTCGGCGATGCGGCGCCATTCGAGGACGCGATCGACGAGCTGGCCGAGGCGGGCGGTCTCCCGGAGGATGGCTTCCACGCACTGGCGGCGGGTCTCGGCGTCGCCGGCGCGTTCGAGCTGCAGGGTCTGGCCGTAGAGGCGGATCGCGGACAGGGGCGTCCGCAGCTCGTGGGTGACGTTGGTGAGGAAGGTGACCTGCTCGCGGGCGAGGCGTGTGCGGCGCTGAAACATGACGAGCAGGGCGGTGCCGGCGCCGAGGGTGGCGAGGGCGAAGCTGACGACGAGGATGCCGACGACGAGCGAGCCGATGTCGCCGCCGAGGACGATGGCGACGACGCCGGCGGCGGACATCAGGCCGACGGGCGTCAGCACGCCGAGGATCAGCAGGAGCAGGATTCCGCTCTGCGAGAGGTACGGCAGTTCTTCCCGGCGCGCCATGATCCGGTCCCGCGCTCCTTCGCCGGCCGGGAGTATGTCCCAGCGGGGCGGGAGGCTCAACCGGGCGGCGAGGGTTCGGGGCACGGCGGCGGTCTTTTCCGATCTAGGCCGCGGATTCGGCGGGCAGGACGGGGCGGACGGAATCGAGCCGGGCGCCGTGGACCTGGGCGGTGGCGGCGTCCTCGGGATCGACCCAGCCGAGCGACCCGTAGACCAGGTTGGGGGCGAGGATCGAAACCCAGCGGTCCCAGGTGGACGGGCGCGGGAGGCCGGGTTCGACGGCGTGGAGGGCGCCGCGGGTGGCGCGGCCGAGCATGCGGGGCCAGGAGAAGACCCGGCGCAGGACGTCGCGGTAGCCCTGTTCCAGTTCGTCGGGGCTCATGCGCTTGGGGCGGTAGACGACGTGGGAGATGTCGTAGCGGCTCCAGTCGCGGCTGAGGATGCGGCCTTCGCGTTCGAGGCGGGCGTGGAGGGCGGTGCCGGGGAAGGGGGTGAGGACGGAGATCTGGGGGATATCGATCCAGCGCTGGACGAACTCGACGGTGCGGTCGAAGACGGCGGGGGTGTCGTGGTCGAGGCCGAGGATGAAGCAGCCGATGAGGCGGATGTTGTGGCGGTGCAGCGCCTCGATGCGGCGGACGTAGTCCTCGACGCGGTTGCCGACCTTGCCGACGTCGCCGAGGTTGGCCTGGTCGAGGGACTCGAAGCCGACGAGGAGGGTGCGGCAGCCGGCGGCGGCGAGGAGGTCGAGGAGTTCGGGGTCGTCGGCGACGGAGATCTCGCCCTGGCCGGCCCAGGTGACGCCGAGGGGGGCGAGGGCGCGGAAGAGGGACTTGGCGTAGGTGGTGTCGCGGACGCCGTGGCGGTGGTCGGTGTCGGAGACCGAGTTGTTGTCGGTGAGGAAGAACGCCTTGTCGCCGTTGAAGAAGCCGCTCTCCTGGTAGGCGCGGATCTCGGCGACGATGTCCTCGACGGGGCGGTGGCGGCGGTGGGCGCCCTGGTGGCGGGTGGTGGAGCAGAACGAACAGGCGTTGCGGCAGCCGCGGCTGGTCTGCAGCGGGATGACCCACGGGCAGAGGTCCTGTTCCTCGGGGCGCGGCCAGCGCGGCATGGGCAGTCCGGCCAGCGATTCGATCCGGCCGCCGCGGTAGATCGGCCGCGGCCGGCCGACGCGCTCGAGGTCGTCGAGCAGGTCGTCGAACACGGCTTCGGCCTCGCCGGTGGCGATGCCGTCCGCGTGTTGCGCGGCCTCGCCGGGGAGCATCGTGACGTGGATGCCGCCCAGCACGACGGGGATGCCGCGGCGGCGCAGGTCGTCGGCGATGCGATAGGTGGCGGGCGCGGCGACGGTGTTGACGGTGAACAGGACGGCGTCGGCGTCATCCGGGATGTGCAGGGCCGCTTCCGGCGCCTCGACGACGTGGAACTCGTGGTCGACCCCGCGGGCCCGCGCAGCCGCCTCGCCGAGCGCGGCGAGGTAGTAGGTGGTCATCTGCGCCAGGAACGGTTTCCCATCGATGCCGCTCAGGACGCGGTCGATGTACCCCAGCCGGAGCGTGCGCGCGGCGGCGCGCAGCATGGGGGGCACGCGCCAGGCGAGCTCGTGGTTCGTGCGAACGCGGGCGATCCAGATCTTTGCCATCGTCTTTCTCCCTGCGCCGCGGCAGAATGAGGAGGCCGCGGTGCAAGTCCCAGCATGCGCCGGGGGCGGTCACCGGGCGGTCCTCGGACGGTCAGCGGAGCGTCGGAAGTCGGTCACGGCGGGTTCGGCGATGCGTCACGGAACGGTCAGGAAGGGAGGGGGGTTCGGGAGGCCGGCGGTGCTGGCCGCCGTCGCGGCGACGCTCGTCGCGGCCCTCGCCGCGGCCCAGGACGCCGATCCGGCGCCGTGGTACGCGCCGTGGCGGGCGGTGGAGGTGCGGACCGCGGAGGATGCGGCGCAGGCGTGGGCGATGGTGCGCGACTTCTTCGGCAACCTGCGGGAGGGGCACGCGCACGAGGTGTGGGAGACCGATCGGGAGCGGATGCCGCCGGCGCGGCCGATCGCGGACTGTCTCGCGGCGTTGGCGGCGGACGGGCGCGACTGGCCGCGCGTCGATCGAGGGTGCCGGAGGTCGGCCCAGGTGCGGATCGAAGGGGCGGTGGAGGGAGGGGTGTTCGAGTCGTCGCCGCGCGGGGGCGGACTCGAGGTCGGGTGCGAGCTGGCGGTGCTGCTGCCGGAGGTGGCGCGGCGGCTGCGCGAGGCCGGGGTGGCGCGGGTGCGGGTCGGTCCGCCCGCCCGCTTCACGCTCAAGAGCTACCATCGCTTCGGCCTGGCGCTCGACGTCTACGCGCTGACGCTGGACGACGGGACCGAGCTGGTGGTGGAGGACGACTTCGAGATCCAGGGGGACCGGGGGACCTGCGAGGGGGCGGAGCCGGCGGCGCCGGAGGCGCGGGTGTTGCGCGACGTGGCGTGCCGGCTCTTCCGATCGCACGTGTTGTCGACGGTCATCACGCCGAACTACAACGCGGGCCACCGCAATCACTTCCACTGGGACGTGCGGCCGGGGGACGAGCGGTTCTATCTGCGGTAGGAGGCGGATGGCGTGCAGCCCGACTTCGCCGGCCTGGTGCTCGACGGCAAGTATCGCCTCGTCGCCCCGCTCGGCACGGGCGGCATGGGGCACGTCTGGCGGGCCGAGCACGTGTCGCTCGGGCGATCCTTCGCGGTCAAGCTGTTGCGTCCGGAGCTGGTGTCGGACCCGGCGGCGCTGGCGCGGTTCCAGCAGGAGGCGCAGGCGGCGGCGCGGATCGGCAGCCGGCACATCGTCGAGGTGTTCGACGTGGGGCGGACGCCGGGTGGTGCGCCGTACCTGGTGATGGAGTTCCTCCGCGGGCGTCCCCTGTCGGCGGAACTGGCGGCGCGCGGACCGTTGCCGATCCCCCGCGCGCTCGACGTCGTCGATCAGATCCTCGACGGGCTGACCGCCGCGCACGCCGCGGGGATCGTCCATCGGGACCTCAAGCCGGACAACGTCTTCCTGCTCGAGGGGCCGGGGGGACGCGACTGGGTGAAGATCGTCGATTTCGGCATCGCCAAGGCGAAGGACGACCCGAAGGCGCAGCATCTCACGCGCACCGGAATGCTGCTCGGGACGCCGCGCTACATGTCGCCGGAGCAGGTCCTGGGCCGGCGGGACGTCGATCGGCGCGCCGACCTGTGGGCCGCCGGGGTGATCCTGTACGAGTGTCTGACGGGGCGGGTGCCGTTCGAGGCGGCGGACCTGGCGAGCACGCTGACGGCGATCCTGCAGCAGGCGCCGGTGTCGCCGGCGGCGTTGCGGCCGGAGGTCGGGACGAGGTTGGCGGAGGTCGTCTTGCGGGCGCTGGCCAAGGATCCGGCCTCGCGGTTCGGCGACGCCGCCGGCTTCCGGGCGGCCCTGGCGGGAGCGGCGCCGGCCGCGGCCGCCGGCGGATGGTCCGGGCCGGGGGTCATGGCGTCGGGGGACGCGGCGGCGTCGGTGCTGTCGAGCGTCGATGCGC
>JAAZOP010000057.1 GCA_012797735.1 Myxococcales bacterium | reverse complement strand
GCGCGTGGCCGAGTTGGAGGCGCGGTTGCGGGAGGCGGAGGCGCGGCTGGCGGAGGCGGAGCGGGCGCGGAGGGAAGAGGAAAAGGAGCCGGCCGGCGAGACGGCGGCGGAGCGGCGGGCGGCGGCGGCGCGGGACGGGAAGATGCTGGTGGAGTTCCCGCAGTGGAGCGACGAGCTGGGGCTCCCGGCCGAGGTGGCGGAGAAGCACGGGTTGTCGGACGCGGACCGCGAGACGCTCGACCGGCTGTACCACGAGTTCTACACGCAGGGGATGGCGGAGTTGAAGCGGCTGTACCGCGAGCTGACGGGGGACCCGCGGGCCGGCGAGAACTCGACGCTCAACGCATTGCTGCACGACGTGATCGAGTTGTCGCCGCAGGAGCCGTGTCGGGCGCGGATGGCGGAGGCGTTGGGGCGGCTGGCGGCGGGCCAGCCGTTGCCGGCGCCGGGGGCGGACGCGCCGGCGTGCGCGTGGGCGATCTGGTTCCTGTTCCAGGCGGTGGACCGGATGGAGCGCGAGGCGGGGACGCTGGGTCCGGCGGCCCGGGACGCATTGTGGAGCAGCCGTTCGACCTTCCTGTTCTCCGGCCGTTCGGACGGCGGGGAGTGAGTTTCCGGTTCCGGGGATGGTATCCGTTCACCCGGGGGAGACCGCCCGGCCGCACATCTGCCGGAATGCGGCGACTTCCCGGGCGCGGCCTGTGCGTCCCCCCCGGACCCCCCGCGCATCGGCTCGGGCGCGGCCCTCGCCGATGCGCCACCCGTTCTCTGGCCAGCCGTGTTGGAGGCCGTGAACGGGTACCCGGGGATGAACTTGGCCGGGGCGGGGCCGTTCCGGTATCCTGTCCGGGCGGGGAGGCCCGCGGAGAGGGCGGGTGAGGATCTACGTCTGTCACCGCTGCCACCGGATCCTGCCGCCGCAGGAGCGGTGCGGGATCTGCGGGAATCCGATCCAGGTGGAGTCGCCGGAGTCGTTCGTGGGGCGGACGATCGGGGTGTGGAAGCTCGAGCGGGTGATCGGGTTGGGGGCGATGGGGGCGGTGTACGCGGCGGCGGTGGACGGTCGTCCGGCGGCGATCAAGCTGATGATCCCCGACGACGAGGACGCGACGATGGTGACGCGGTTCATCCGCGAGGCGCAGCTCCTGTCGCAGTTGCGGCATCCGCACATCGTGGAGGGTTTCGAGAGCGGGACGGGGGAGTGGGGGACGCCGTACTTCGCGATGGAACTGCTGCACGGCCGGACGTTGCGGGACGAGATGCGGGAGCGGCCGCAAGGGATGCCGTTGGGAGAGGTGTTGCGGCACGCGCGGCAGATGGCGGCGGGGTTGTTGTTCGCGCACGAGCGGGGGGTGGTGCACCGCGATCTGAAGCCGGAGAACATCTTCCTGGTGGAGGCGGCGGGCGGTCCGCCGACCGACAAGATCCTCGACTTCGGGCTGGCGAAGTCGGTGTTGCGGAGCCGCGAGCCGCGGCTGACGCGGAGCGGGATCGTGCTGGGGACGCCGGCGTATCTGGCGCCGGAGCAGGCGCGCAACGAGGCGTTGGGGCCGTGGACGGACCAGTACGCGTTCGCGCTGCTGGTGGCGGAGATGCTCACCGGGCGCAAGATGCGGCAGGACGTGGGGCTGGCGGAGATCGTGACGGTGGAGATCGCGCGGCCGCTG
>JAAZOP010000615.1 GCA_012797735.1 Myxococcales bacterium | reverse complement strand
GTCGCCCGCGCCCGGCCGGGCGGCGCGCGCCGTGAACCGCACCGGCATCCGGTAGAACGCCGCCGGGCGGAAGCGCGACAGCACCAGCGTGCGTCCGTCCGCCCGCGGCTCGAGCTCGCTCGCCAGCCCTTCCGGCAGCGCGAACTCGAGCGGCGCGTCGCCGGCGAGCCGCACGCGCACCGTCATCCGTTCCATGCCGTCCGGCCAGACCGGCGGGGTCCAATCGACGACGAGCGCTCCGTCCTGGAGTCGGGCGACGCCGCCGGCGACCCAGTCCTGGCGCAGGACGACGCGGCAGACCGCGCGGCCCTTGGGGATCCCGGCTTCTCCGGCGAGCCGGAGGCGCAGGACACCGTCGTCGCGGCGCTTGCCCCACGTCTCCACCGCGTACGCGCGGCCTTGTCCGTCCTCGACCACCGATGCGCTCGGGTCGAACTCGACGTCGAGCGGCACCTGGTGCAGTTCGAACTCCCGGAACCGGCCCGCCTCGATCGCCTGCCAGGCCGTGACGGTGATCGCGGCGCGCCCGTCGGACTCGACCACCACCTCCGTCTCGACCCGCTCGAGGTACGCCGAAACCCAGGCCCGGGCCGTGGCCGGAACGAGCGACGCAGCGACCGCCGCCAGGAACCATGGACCGAGGCGGCCCGCGGGCGGCGGGTCGACAGGACGCCCCGCCCCGCGGCATCGGTCGGCGGCCGCCGGGAGTCGCATCGGCTTGACCGTAACACCGCGGCCAAACAGGCCCAAATTCCCGGCAAGGAGAGGGTGCGCAGGCGCGCAAGGTCGGGGAAACGCGCGCCGGGACACGAGGCGGCAGGTGGCGCGAAGGGTTTCGCGTCGCCGGTGAACGGAGGCACGGGCCGGGCCAGTCCCGAACGGGTCGTCCCGCCCTGGAGCGTTCCGCGGCCGGCGGCCGGACTGTGCGGCCTGCCCACGATGCGCCTCGACCGAGGCCTGCGGGTATCGCGGGCGAAACGGCCGGCCTGCGCCCAAGCCGGAGATGCGGTAGGATGCGTCGCCCGGCCGGCGGGAGGAGGTGGCGCATGAATGTGGTGTTGATCGGAGCGGAGCACGAGGAGAACCTCTCGACGCGGTACCTGGCGGCGGCGCTGCGGCAAGCCGGTCACCGGGCCGAGCTGGTCGCGTTCGGCGGTCCGGAGGAGGAGGCGGAGGCGGTGCGGCGGACGATGGCCGCCGCGCCGGGCCTGGTCGGCCTGTCGATGGTGTTCCAGCGGCGGGCCCGCGAGTTCGGCGCGTTGGCCCGGGCGTTGCGGGAGGCCGGCTACGGCGGTCCGGTCGCGGCCGGCGGGCATTTCCCGACGTTCGCCTGGCGGGCGCTGCTGGCGGCGGAGCCGGCGATCGATCTGGTGGTGCGGCACGAGGGCGAGCGGACGGTGGTCGAGCTGGCGGAGGCGATCGAGCGCGGGGAGTCGGGGGAGCGGCTCGCGGCGATTCCCGGCGTCGTGGTCCGGGCGGACGGAGGCGGGGTGGTCGAGGGGCCGCCGCGGGCCCACGCGGACGACCTCGACGCCCTCCCCTTCCCGGCGCGCGACGGTCCGTTGACGCGGCACCTGGGGATCCCGGCGGCGTTCGTGGTCGGCAGTCGCGGCTGCTGGTACCGTTGTTCGTTCTGCTGCATCCAGGCGTGGCACCGGGCGGCGGTGGGGCCGGTGTACCGGGCGCGGTCGGCGGAGAACGTGGCCGACGAGCTGTGGGAGTTGCGGCGCCGGCACGGGGCGCGGATCTTCAACTTCCACGACGACTGCTTCTTCCTGCCGTCGCGGGAGGCGACGGTCGCCAAGGCCGCCGCCTACCGCCGGGCGTTCGAGCGTCGTGGACTGCTGGAGGAGGTCGCGCTGATCGCGAAGGTCCGGCCGGACCAGGTGCACGAGGAGACGATCGGGGCCTGGCGGGAGGCCGGCCTGTTCCGGGCGTACGTGGGGATCGAGTCGGCCTCGGAGCAGGGGCTGCGGACGCTCCGCCGGGGCACGACGCGCGCCGACAACGCCCGGGCGCTCGACCTGTGCGCGGCGCACGGGATCTACGCCTGTTTCAACCTGCTGTTCTTCCACCCCGACGGCACGGAGGAGGCGGCGCGGCAGGACATCGCGTTCCTCCGGCGCTACGCGCACGTGCCGCACAACACGGGGCGCACGGAGGTGTACGTCGGCACGCCTTTGCACGAGCGGCTGGCGCGGGAGGGCCGCCTGTGGGGATCGGAGTTCGGCTGGGACTACCGGATCGCGGACCCGACGATCGAGACGATGCTGCGGGTGTTCGCGCGGGCGTTCCGCAGCCGTAACTTCGACTGCGACGGCGTGGCCAACCGCGCGATCGGGCTCGGCTACTACCTGCAGGTGCTGCGCCGCTTCTACCCCGCCGCCGACCGCCCGGCGCTCGGCGCCGAGGTCGACGCGACGGTGCGGGCGATCAACCACGACACGCTGGACGGCTTCGAGGAGATCCTCGACTACGCGCGCGCGCCCGGGTCGGCCGCCGACACGGAGCGGTTCGCGGAGGAGTTGCGCGGGCGGGTGAGCGAGCGCGACGTGGGGTTCCGGCACCGCATCGAGGAGGTACAGGGAGCGATCTTCGACGCCGCCCGGCGGCACGGTCCCGCGGAGCACCGTCGCCGCGGCGTGCGCG
>JAAZOP010000614.1 GCA_012797735.1 Myxococcales bacterium | reverse complement strand
GAGCGGCTCGCCGGCTGGGGCGTGCCGACGGCCGAGTCGATCGTCCATTGCCGGCGCGCCTTCGGCCGCCGCCTCGTGATCGGCTCGGGCGGCGTCCGCACCGGACGCGACGTCGCCGCCGCAATCGCGCTGGGCGCCGACGCCGCCGCGATCGCGGGCCCGCTGCTGGCGGCCGCGGAGGACTCCGAGCGGGAAGTCGTGCGCCGGCTCGAGGCGATCCTGCTCGAACTGCGGATGATCCTGTTCTGCACGGGCCGGCGCCGGCCGGCGGAACTGCGGCGGGGGGTTCGGCGATGAGCGGCGAGCGGCTGCGCGACCTGCCGCCGGCCGAGCGGCTGCGGCGGCTGGCGGACCGGGCCGGACTGAGCGAGGCGGATCGCGCCGCGCTGGCCGCCGGCGGGCTGGACGCGGAGACGGCCGACCGGATGATCGAGAACGTCGTCGGGATGCTGTCGCTCCCGGTGGGCGTCGGATTGCACCTGGTGGTGAACGGCCGCGAACGGCTCGTGCCGATGGCGATCGAGGAGCCGAGCGTGGTCGCCGGACTGTCCAACGCCGCCCGGATGCTGGCGGCGGGCGGCGGCGTCACGGCCACGGCGACGGACGCGCGGATGATCGGCCAGGTGCAACTCGTCGAGGTCCCGGACCTCGACGCGGCCGCGAAGGCGGTGCTCGAGGCGCGCGACGACCTGGCGCGCCTCTGCGCGGAGACCGACCCCGCGCTGGCGAAGCTGGGCGGCGGCCTGCGCGACGTCGCCGTCCGGCGCCTCGACCCGCACGGCCCCGACGACCCCCTCGGCCCGATGCTCGTCGTGCACCTGGTGATCGATACGCTCGACGCGATGGGCGCCAACGCGGTGAACACGATGGCCGAGCGGGCGGCGCCGGAGCTGGAGCGTCGGACGGGCGGGCACGCCCGGCTGCGCATCCTGTCCAACCTCGCCGACCGGCGGACGGTCACGGCCGCCGGCCGCGTGCCGTTCGCCGCGCTGGCGCGCGAGGGGTTTCCGGGGGAAGACGTGGCGCGCGGCATCGAGGAGGCCTCGGTGTTCGCCGAGCGGGATCCGTACCGGGCGGCGACGCACAACAAGGGGATCATGAACGGGATCGATGCGCTGCTGATCGCCACGGGCCAGGACTGGCGGGCCGTGGAGGCGGGAGCGCACGCCTGGGCGGCGCGCGACGGGCGCTACGGGCCGCTGTCGCGCTGGCGGCGGGGCGAGGACGGGGCGCTGCACGGCACCTTGACGCTCCCGATGGCGGTCGGCGTCGTCGGCGGCGCCGTCCGGACGCACGCGGCCGTCCGCGCGGCGCTGCGGCTGGCCGGAGTGGAGCGCGCCCGCGACCTGGCCGAACTGGCGGCGGCGGTGGGCCTGGCGCAGAACCTCGCGGCGCTGCGCGCCCTGGCGGCCGAGGGGATCCAGCGGGGACACATGCGCCTGCACGCGCGCAAGAGCTGAGGGGAGGCGAGACGGCGATGGCACGGACCGTGGGCCGGGCGACGGGCAAGGCGATCCTGGCGGGCGAGCATTTCGTGGTGCACGGCGTCCCGGCGCTCGCCGTGCCGGCGCCCGGCGGCGTGGTCGAGGTGGAACTGGACGAGGCGGGAGCGGGGCAGGCGCCGGCGGGACACGTCCGCGCGTGCCTCGAGGTGCTGCACCGGCAATGCGGCGGCCCGGCGCCCGACACCCTCTCGGTGCGGGTCCGCTCGAGCCTCCCGCCCGGCGCGGGGCTCGGATCCAGCGCCGCCCTGTCGGTGGCGCTCGGACGGGCCTGGGCCGCCCGGACCGGCCGCCCCGGGAACGACGACGAGCTGCGCGCGGTGTCGCTGGCCTGCGAACGGATCGCGCACGGGAATCCGAGCGGGATCGACACCGAGGTGGCGCTGACCGGGCGGGCGCTGCGCTTCGTGCGCGGGGCGCCGCCCCGCAGCGTCGCCGTGGCGGAGGGCCTGGGCCTGGTGGTGGTGGACACCGGCGCCGCGCGCTCGACCCGCACCATGGTGGAAGAGGTGGAGCGCCGGCGGGCGGCGGACCCGGCGGCCTTCCAGCGGCGGGGGACGCAGACGCGGGAGCTGGTCGAGGCGATGGAGGGGGCGCTGGCGACCGGGGATCTGCCGACGCTCGGCGCGGCCTTCGACGCCGCGCAGCGGGTCCTGGTGGAGATCGGCGTCTCGACCCCCGAGATCGACCGCGCCGTGGCGGCGCTGCGTCGGGCCGGCGCCACGGGGGCGAAACTGACCGGCAAGGGGGGCGGCGGCGCCGTGATCGGCCCCTGCCGGGCCGCGGACCTGGATGCCGTCATCGGCCAGCTCCAGGCCGCCGGCTGGCGCGTGGCGCTGGCGGGCGCCCTGACCTCCGCGGAACGGGAGCGCGGCCGATGAGCCCCGTCCGGGAAGCGCTCGAACGCTGCCGCGCCGAGCACGGGGCGGAAGTCGAACGGCTGCTCGCCGAGACGGCCGCCGCGGAGTCGCCGGGCGGGTCGCTGTTGGCGGAGATGTGCGCCTACCACCTGGCGACGGGCGGCAAGCGGCTGCGGGCGCTCGTCCCGCTGCTCACCGCGGAGGCGCTCGGCGCCGACCCGGCGCGCCTGCGGCCGTTCGCCGCGGCCTGCGAGATGCTGCACAACGCGACGCTGGTCCACGACGACCTGCAGGACGGCGACACGACGCGGCGCGGCCGGCCGACGGTCTGGAAGCGGTGGTCCCCGGCCCAGGCGATCAACCTCGGCGACGCGATGTTCTACTGGGCCGTCGCCCTGGCGGGACGGGTCGAGGCGCCGGAGGCGCTCCGGTGGGAACTGGTGGAACTGCTGGTCCGGGGCACGCTGCGGGTGATCGACGGCCAGGCCCGCGAGTTCCAGCTCAAGGACGACCCGGCGCCGACGATGGCGGCCTACGTGCGGATGATCGAAGGGAAGACCTCCGGCCTGTTCGAGATCCCGCTCGTCGGGGCGGCGCGGCTGTGCGGCGCGACGCCGGAGACGGCCGAGGCGCTGCGCGGCGCGGCGCGGGACCTGGGCGTGCTGTTCCAGATCCAGGACGACCTGCTCGACCTGTACGGCGAGAAGGGCCGCGAGCGACGCGGGACGGACGTGGCGGAGGGGAAGATCTCGGCGCTGGTGGTGCACGCGCTGGCGGCGGCGGAGGCCGGCGACGCGCGACGACTCCGCGAGGTGCTGGCGAAGCCGCGGGAGGAGACGTCGGACGAGGACATCGCGTGGGCCGACCGGCTGTTCCGGCGCTGCGGCGCGGTCCGTTTCGCCCTCGACGAGATCGCGCGCCGGGAGCGCGCGGTGGCCGAACGGCCGGCGCTGGCCGCCGTCCCCCGGCTGCACGCGCTGCTCTGCGGGCTGGGCGACGTGTTCCTCGAGCCGATCCGCCCCGTGGTGCGCGAGTTCGCCGGGACTTGACCGCGCGCCCGACTCCTGGCCCACTGCGGTCGATGACGGCAGGCGGCAAAACCGAAGAGCGGGTCCCCCACCCGTTCCTCAAGTGGGCGGGCGGCAAGGGCCAACTCCTCGACCAGTACGACCCGCTGTTCCCGAAACGCTACCGGCGCTACCTGGAACCGTTCGTCGGCGGCGGCGCCGTGTTCTTCCACCTGCGCCCGGCGCGCGCCGTCCTGTCCGACGGCAACGCCGAACTGATCGATTGCTTCCGCGCCGTGCGCGAGGAGGTCCGCGCGGTGATCGCCGCCCTGCGGCTGCACCGCTACGACCGCGACCACTTCTACGCCGTCCGCGCGATCGAACCGGAAACGCTGACGCTCGCCGAGCGGGCGGCGCGGACGATCTTCCTCAACCGCACCTGCTTCAACGGCCTGTACCGCGTCAACTCCCGGGGACGCTTCAACGTGCCGTTCGGCCGCTACGTGAACCCGAAGATCCTCGACGCGGAGAACCTGCGGGCCTGCTCGCGGGCGCTGCGCCGCGCCCGCATCGAATGCGCGCCGTTCCAGGCGGTGCTCGGCGAGGCGCGCCGCGGCGACTTCGTCTACTTCGACCCGCCCTACCACCCGAGATCGAAGACGTCCTGTTTCACCGCCTACGGGCCGGGCGGTTTCACCGCCGACGACCAGCGCGAACTGGCCCGCGTCTACAGCGCGCTCGACCGTCGCGGCGTCCTGCTGATGCTGTCCAACTCCGATACCCCGCTGATCCGCGAACTGTACCGCGGGTTCCGCATCGTCGAGGTGCGGGCCACCCGATCGATCAACTCCAAGACCGAAGGCCGGGGAGCGATCCGCGAACTGGTCGTGCTGAACTACCGGTAGGACGCCGCCGCCGCGTCCAGCGCGACCGCCGGGCCGAACGTCGAGGGTCGGGACTCCCCCCGCTACCGTGACGAGACCGGCGAGGCGTGGGTCAGCGCGCGGAGACCAGCCACAGGCAGGCCGCCACGATCGGCAGCACCGCCCAGAGCCAGTGCAGCCAACCGTCGCCGCCGAACTCGACACCCGCCGGGCCGAGCGCCGCCGCCGCACCCGGAGCCTGCTCGTCCCGACCACGCACGGCGGGCGCCGCCGCCGCACCCGGAGCCTGCTCGTCCCGGCCACGCACGGCGGGCGCCGCTGGGAAGAACAACGACCGACCGGTCGTGCGCGGCCCCTCCTCGACGAGCAACCCGCGACGCCGTGCCCCGCCGCCGCGCCGGACGCCCGGCTCCACCAGACCCGACGGCCAGACCGCTACGAGGCCAACCGCTGCACCGAACGGACGACCCCGTCTTCGAAGCGCAGGAACGCGATTCCCACGCCCATGATCTCGACCGACTCGCCCAGAATCTCCGTTGCGTGGCATTCGTGGTGCCGCACTTCCCCGATCGCCGTCAACTCCACGTCCGAGCCCGGGTACGTGAACACGATGCGGAGGATCGCCCCGATCGGATAGGGCGGGTCCGCGTCGAGGTAGATGCCCGTGCTGGAGATGTTCCGCGCCAGGTGCCGCCGCAGCTCGTCCTTGTATTCCACAAGCACCGGAAACGAGAACGGACTGCGCGGCTCGCGAAGTCGGAAGGGGAAGGATCCATTGGCCATCACCCACCTCCAGGTGGTTATCTGCCATACATTATCCTACAGTGTGGTTTATCGTCCAAGAAAACCGTGCGCCACGCCTTCCCGGCAACCGCCGGCCGGACGGTCGGCCGGCGGCAAGTCCCGCCTTCCACCGCCGGCCGGCGGGCGGCTCGGGCGGTCGCCGGCGGCGGTGGGGGGGATGAACGGCGGTCGGTCAGTACACGCCGCGGGCGGAGGGGTCGCCGAGGCGGTAGGCGTCGAGCGCTTCGCGGAGGTAGGCGGGGATGGAGAGGTAGCGCGAGAGGGTGACGCAGGCGCGGTTGGAGAAGCAGGTGCAGGCCTCGTTCTCGGTGGCGTTGCAGCCGGGGAGGCCGTCGCGGTGGACGAAGCCCATCTCGTCGACCAAGGCGACGGTGGGGTCCCAGCGGACGAGCGGCTGGCCGGTGGTGGGGGAGACGACGGGGACGTGCCAGTCCGGGTCGCCGTCGCCGTCGAGGTCCGGGCCGGGGTCGGTGACGTAGGCGGCTTCGGCGAGCGAGTCGGCGTATTCGAGGACGCGGGCGGCGATGCCGCGCTGGACGGTCTTGCCGAAGATCGTCTCCTTGCCGAAGGTGCGGGCGACGTAGACCCGGCCGTTCGGGCTGTGGAACTCGATCCGCTGGGCGAAGCCCGGATCGGCGTCGCGGCCCAGTTCCCAGACGCGCATCTGGTCGAGCCACTCGGACTGCTCGTTCTCGGGAAGGTAGAGCATGGTCCAGGCGATGAGGAACTTCTGCTGTTCCCAGCCGACCTGCGGGTCGAGGACGGCGGTGCGGGCGGGGGCGCGGGGGTGGAACGGGTCGGAGGTCGGCTCGGCGTAGCTCGAGCAGATGGTGGTGTTGCCGTCGGGGAAGCAGGCCTGGGGCGTGTCGCCCCACCAGGAGATCCAGCCGATCGGCGCGTCGGGGTAGCCTTCGGGGTCGAGGGTCGGGCGGCCGCGCGAGTCGGCGGCGACGCGGGGGCCCTTGAGCAGGTCGTCGCCGGTGAGGTTGTTGGCGAGCCAGCGGCGGTAGCCGTCGGGGAACAGGTCGGCGATCGACACCGCGCGGTAGCGCGGGTCGACGAAGTCGTTGCGCGAGGAGCTGATGAAGTTGTCCGCCGACTCGGTCATCAGCATCGCCGCGTTCATCTTGTCGTAGTACGACCCCGCGTTGACGGTGTACTCGGAGTCGTACTCGCCGCAAGACTCGCAGAGGCGGTTCTCCACGAGCTTGCCGCCGAGGCCGATCGCGCCGTAGTAGCCGGTGGCGCCGTTGGGGACGGTGACCATCGTGGCGCCCGGCGTGCCGACGTAGTCGTACGTCGAGCGGAGCACCGTGTCGTTCTCGGGGAGGAAGTGCGGGCCGATTTCCGGACGGGCGAGTTGCCGGGCGAAGTGGTCGAAGGCCATGCCGGAGGCGAGGATGTTCTCGGAGAAGAAGCCGGCCACCAGCGGCCAGAAGGTGTCGAAGTCGTAGCCCATCGCCAGGGCGAAGTCCTTGTAGACGTTCTTCATCAGCGTCAGGCCCTTCGCCCCGTCGCGGATCTTGGCGTTGTAGCGTTCGAGGATCCGGTTCGCGGCGTTGCGCACGGAGAACGTCTGCTTGTGGCGGCGGTAGGTCTCGAAGATCTGCCACACCTCCTGCGAGGTCATCAGGAAGTTGAAGATCTCGTACGGGTCGGCGCCGTTGTCGTGCCGGTAGACGGAGAGGTTGCCGAGGTCGGCCCAGCGGTCGGTCGCGAAGCCGTACGGCATGCGGATCCGCCCCTGCCGATCGATCGACGGCCCGCCGCGGTAGTAGCCGGCCGTCTCGCCGTCCGTCGGGCGGCGCAGGTCCTGCCAGCGGACGTAGTCGACCTCCGGCTGGTCGCAACGGGTCCACTGGCCATCGATCCGCACGAACTGGCCGTCGAGCAGCGGATGCCAGGGGCCGTCCGCGGCCTCGTTCCAGGCCGCCGGCCGGAACAGGTCGGGGTCGGTCACCGGGCGGCAGTTCTGGATCACGCCCCACTGCTGCTGGAGCTGCGAGTAGTGGAAGTCGCTGTCGCCGGTCTGGAAGGTGATGCCGAGGATGCCGCCGAAGTTGTCCATCTTGGCCAGCAACCCCTGGCCGCGGGGCGTGCCCGCCGCGAACGTCTCGTCCCGGGCCACCGCGACGGTCTCGCCGTAGAGCATCCGCGCGGCGGCGAAGTCGTAGATCCCGATCCCCAGCAGGTCCTGCGACGCCTCGCCGGCGTAGTCCATGATCGAACCGTGCTCCCACATCCAGATCAGGTTCTCCCGCTCCTCGGCGGTGACCGGGTCGAAGTAGCGGGGCCCGACGCAGGTATTCCCGTCCGTCGTCAGCTCGCGGCAGGCCGCCCGCACCGAGCCGTTGCGGGTGCGGAGCTGCCAGTACTGCGGCCGGAAGATGAAGGCGTCCGAGCTGCCGACGAAGTTGTGGCGCAGGCCGACCGAGTGTCCCATCTCGTGGGCGATGACCGAGAAGTGCGCGCGGCGCGCCACGAACTGCCGCATCCGCTCGGCCCGCTCCTGCTGCTCCGCGGGCGAGTCGCTCGGGTCGAACGACCCGAACTTCTCCTGGAGGATCGCCGACAGCCCGGTCAGCGAGAACGGCATCTCGGCCTCGCCCGGCCCGAGGATGCAGGCGCCGCGGCGCCCGAGCGCCTCTTCGCGGAGTTGCAGCAGGTGCCGCCGTACCTCGGGGTTGCCGCCGCGCAGCGGCGAGGCGAGGTCCATCACCTGGTCGTTGAGCGGCAGGCCCTCGACCCCCTGGAGCTGCTGCACCATCGGCGTCATCAGCTCGGCCTCGAACGTCGTCCCGGCCGCCTGCCGCCGCCGGGATTCGTAGATCGGAGCGTGGACCGAGGCGGCCTCGATCGTCGCCTGCACCCCCGACAGCTCGTGCTTGAGCTGCCGGATCGCGGCCGCGGCCGCGGGCGGCACGGCCTCGGGGTCGAGCG
>JAAZOP010000613.1 GCA_012797735.1 Myxococcales bacterium | reverse complement strand
GCGGCCAGCGCCTCGAGCAGTGCCCGCAGCCGCACGGTGCGCACGCGGAACCGCTCTGCTCCGAGCGGCCCGGCGGGGGTTCCATCCTCGGAGAGCGCCACCACCGGCACCTCGATCGCGACGTCCTCCACGAACGGGCGCGCCTCGGGTCGAGCCGCCAGGTCCCGCTGCGGGTCCCGCACCGCGCAACGCTCCGGGCAACCGAGGTACGGGTCGACCGGAACGACGACGCGACCGTCCACGGCCGGCACGAGGGTCGCCGCGCCGCCGGACGGGTCCGGCGCGACCACGCCGAAGCGCGTGACCGCCCGGCGCTCCGGCGCCGGCGGCGGCAACCGGAACGGCACCCGCTCGACCTCCACGCAGTCGAACGGTACGTCCGCCTCGTGGGTCAGGTCGATGGCCAGCGAACCGGCGAGGAGCGCCGCGGTGGCCGCGAGCACCGCCAAGCCGCCGATTCCCGCCCCCAGCCCGACCGCCTGGCAGTCGGGGTCGCCGCATCCGGCGGCGAGTTGGTACAGGCCGACACCTCCCAGGGAGCCGCCGAGCACGGCGCCGAGGCCGCCGAGGATCTCGCCGGCCAGGATCGACCCCGACCCGACCGTGCGACATTCCTCCCGGACTCCCGGCACCGGCGGCATCGGGCCCGGACGGAAGGTTCCGGCAACCTCCAGCACGACCTCGGCGGACGCGCCATCGTACACCCCTCCGACGTCGGGGTCTTCCGGACCCTCCCACGCCGGTTCCGGCGACGGCGCCTCGGGGTCGACCGGCCGCGTCCGCCCGACCGTGGAGAAGCACCCGAGGCCCAGGAGGGCCAGGAGTGGCCAGGCCGCCCGTCGCGCCGGATCATGGACGTTCCTCGGGACCATCGTGTCCTCCCTGTGTTGCGGCCCCGGAGCGGGCGCGGTGACGGCACCGGCCGCACGGCGCCGCGCCGGCCGCGCGGGCAAGCCTACGATGCGGGTCGGCCGGCGGCAAACGGCGGAGGGATCGCCCCCGGACGGCCGGTCGCGGCGCTCAGCCCATCAGCGTGCACAGCCAGCGGACGTGGACCGAACGGAAGATCGGCGAGGCACCGGAGACGGCGTCGCCCTCGAGGATGACCGTCACGCGGAGGTAGCGGTAGGTCGGCACGCCGGCGGCGGCGAAGGCGGCCTCGATGTCGGCGGACCCGGTGGCGGAATCGGGGGGAACGAGGGCCAGTCGCACGGGCGTGGCTCCGTCCAACTCCGCGACGGTCGCCGCGCTCTTGGCCGAGATCGTGACCTTGGCCGCGCCGGCGGGCACGGTGACGTCCCACGAGATCAGGCCCCAGTGGTCGCTGGGGTTGAGGTCGCACCGTTCGTAGTCGCGCGTCCAGAAGCCGCGCGGCACCAGGCGCCGCGTCTGGTAGCCGGTAAAGTCGGAGTAGGTGTACGGGTTGGGCCCGACCGGGAACTGCTCGAAGGTCATCGTCGCGAGCGTCAGTCGCGTGACGTTGCTGGTGCTCTGGTTGACGGTCCAGACGTGGCCCAGTTCGTCGAGCCCGATGCCGACCGGGATGACACCGGCGATGTCCCAGACGGTCAACCCGGAGCCGTCCTCCATGTTCCAGCGTGCCATCGCGCCGTTGCCCCAGTTGTAGTGGAGCGACATCCAGATCGTGCCGTCTTCTCCGGCCGCGATGCCGCGACCGCCCCAGCCGGGCCGTCCGAGGCGCACCGAGAACCAGGTGCCGGTGCGCGGGTCGTAGCGCGCGGCGCAGGCGTCGTCGCCGATCCAGCAGGCCGCCCACGGCCGGTTCTCCCGGTCGACCGTGATGCCGTACGGCTCGGCGCTGCAGCCGCCCGCCGCGCCGCCGAACTGCACCGGCGGGTCGGCGGCGCCGGTCCGCGAATCGAACCGCTGCAGGTAGCCGGGGCTGGGGCCTCGTCCGGAAACCCAGATCCCGCCGATCCGGTCGGCGGCCAGGCCGTACGGGTTCACGTTGAGCGCCGCGCTGGAGATCACGGAGCCGTCGTCCGGGTCGATCTTGACGGCCCGCATCTCGCTCCAGAGTCCGACCCAGACCCAGCCCTCCGGCGCGAACTCCGGGTCGCCGGGATCGATCGCCAGGCCGCGCGGCGTGCCGCCCGGGCTGCCCACGTTCACCGTCCACAACACGCACTCGTCGGTTCCCAGCGGCAACGGCGTGGGTCCGGTCGAGGTATCGATCACCGTGTTGCCGTTGCGGTCCACGCAGAACCGCTGATCGCCCGCCATCTTCGTCACCGAGCCCTGGTTCATCGAGCTGACATGGGCGCGGGAGGCGACGTAGGCGTTGCCGTACAGGTCGACGGCGGTGCGCGACGGGCTGTCCTGTCCGGATCCGGTCAGACCCACCCGGTAGCGGGCCACCTCGGCGCCCGTCTCCAGGTCGAGCTTCGACACGGTGCCCTCGGGGTCGTTCGCCGCGTACAGGTAGCCGGCGTGGATGTCCTCGGTGCCGAGCATCACGCCCGTGTCGGGCGGCGGGACCGGCGTCAGTCCCGAGGAACCGGGGTCGGTCGGCGAGGGCGTGGTCGGACCCTCGGACTCGCACGACGGGTCGCAGATGCCGCACGGTCCCGCGAGCGCCTCGTCGAGGTCGCCGTCGCAGTCGTCGTCCTGGTCGTTGCACACCGTGTCCGGAGTCGTCGGCAGCACCTGCCCCACGCACTCCTCGGCGACGATACCCATCACGCAGGAGCGGGTCCCGCCGGCGCAGACGCCGACCCCCTCGGTGCCCGGGGGCCCGTCGTAGCACGCGAAACTCTCGCCGGAAGAGCAGCGGCAGCCCGGCGCGTGCGTGGTCGGGCAGTCCGAGCAGTCGTCGTGGTGCGCCGCGTCGGTGTCGTCACAGTCCGGGCCCCGGTCGCACCCGCGCCCGTACCCGTCATGGTCGTAGTCGACGCACCCGACCACCTCGCCCCCACCGTCTCCGTCCCGCACGTCGCGCGGGACGTCCGTCAACGCCGTGTCGTCGGCGGAGGCGCTGCAACCGAGCGCCGCGGCTGCGATTCCGATGGCCGTCCACCATCCCGCCGTCTTCATGATCGCCCTCCTTCCTCGCTCTTCCGGACAGGCACGACTGGTGGGCGGCGCCGGCCGGTTGGATGGACAACCGTCCGTCGCAGCCCCCAGCGACCATGTTCCGCCCCCCACCCGATGCCCGCACGTCGGCATCCGCCCAACTCCCCCGCCCGCAGCCCGACCGCGACAGAGCGGCAGGACGGCGGGTAACCTACGCCCGTGCACAAGGATAGCAGGAAACCGGGAGACGGACCACCACGCCGGCGATGAATTCACACTTCGTCCCGCCCCGGCGGCGTACCCCGCCACCAGGTGTCGACCTGCTCCAGTGTGCGCGCTTCCGCACACTTCGGCAGCGCCTCCAGGAACGCCCGACCGTAGCGCCTTCGGTGCAGCCGCACGTCGAGGATCGCGACGATCCCGCGGTCGCGCCGGGAGCGAATCAGTCGTCCGAATCCCTGGCGCAGCGCCAGCGTCGCCACCGGCACTTGGTACTCGCCGAACGGCTGCCCCCCCTGCCGGCGGATCCGTTCGATCCGCGCCCGCACCAGAGGGTCGTCGGGCACGTCGAAGGGAAGCTTGTCGATCACCACCAGCCGCAGGGCGTCGCCGGCCACGTCGACCCCTTGCCAGAACGAGGCGGTGGCCAGAAGCACGGCGTCGCGCTCGGCGCGCAGCCGTTCGAGCAACACGTGGCGGGGCGCCTCGCCCTGGACGAGGAGGTCCTCCCACCCCAACGCCCGCAACGCTTCGGCCATCCACCGCTGGTTGCGGAACGACGTGTACAGCAGCAGAGCGCCGCCGCCGGTCTGTTCGAGAAGCGCCGCGGTCCGGGCCAGCAGCGCCTCGCGGTAGCCGGACTCGCCCGGCTCCGGCAGATCGTCCGGCACGTACAGCAGCGCCTGCCGCTCGAAGTCGAACGGCGAGGCGAGCCGCAGTTCGAGCGCGTCGGCGGGCAGGCCGAAGCGACGGCGGACGAAGCCGAACCCCCGATGGTCGGCCAGCGTGGCCGAGGTGAAGACCACGGGGCCGCCGCGCGCGTACAGTCGCTCCTGCAGCAGGGAGGCGATGTCGAGCGGGGTGCGGCCGAGCACCAGGCCGGGCGGAAGCCGGACCTCCTCCTCCGCCGCCCCGCCGCGCCCGCGGCGTTTCCTCCGGCCGCTTCCGGGAACGGGACCGGGGGGGAGCGATCGTGCCCGGGGCGGTTCGATCCAGGTCACGTGCGCCTCGTCGTCCCCCTCCATCACCTCCGCCAAGTCGTTGCGGAGCGCGGCGCAGCGGACGGCGAGCAGCGCCAGTTCGTCGTCGCCCTCGCCCAGGGTCCGCAACTGTCGCTCGACGCGTTCGAGGGCGTCGTCCGCGGCGCGGTAGAGCGCGCCGATCTCCTCGGCGGTCAGCGCCTCGCCGAGCGGCGCGCGGCGGCCGGCGCCCTCCCCTTCCGCCGGCCCGCCGGCCAGTTCCGCCAGCCGCTCCCCGAGCCGCCCGACGTCGCGCACCGCCTCGTCGAGCCGGTCGAGCGCTGCGCGGCGGTCGCCGGAGGTTCCGCTGCGGCCACCCAGGCCGAGCGATTGCAGGCGGCGGGCGGCGTCCGCGCGGAGCAGCTCGACGCGCCGCGACGAGACCCGCGCGCCGAAGAACCCGGCCGCCGCGTCCTCCAGCTCGTGCGCCTCGTCGAACACCACCGCATCCCAGGCCGGCAGCACCCGCGAGGGGGACTCGTCGGGCACCGCCAGATCGGCGAAAAACAGGTGGTGGTTGACGATGATCAGGCGGGCCTTGGCGGCCCGGCGGCGGAGCTGCGTGACGAAGCAGTGGTCGAAGTGGGGACAGCGGCTTCCGAGACGCACGTCGGCGCCGCTCTGCACTTCCCGCCACAACGGGTCGTCGTCGCGCAACCACGGCAGCTCGGCCCGGTCGCCGGTCTGCGTCTCGCGCGACCAGGCCAGCAGCGCCGCCAGCCGCGGGTCGTGCTCGGCGGGCACGGCCGCGGAGCGCAGGTACGCGTCGAGGCGCCGGCGGCACAGGTAGTTGGCCATCCCCTTCATCACGATCGCCTCGAGCGGCCGGCCGAGCGCCCGTTCGACGAGGGGCACGTCCTTGGTGGCGAGCTGGTCCTGGAGGTGACGGGTGAAGGTGGAGATCACGGTGCGCCCGTCGTACAGCGCGGCGGGGACGAGGTACGCGAGGGACTTGCCCGTGCCGGTCCCGGCCTCGATCAGGGCGAGATGGTCCGTCTGCAGGGCGGCCAGCACCGCCTCCGCCATCACCCGCTGTTCGGGTCGGGGTTCGAACGACGGGCCGAGCGCCCGGGCCAGGGGCCCGTCGGGGGCGAAGAAGCGGCGCACCGCTTCCCGGGCATCGCCACCCGGCACGTCGTCCGGCTCCACGGCTGGGTTCCGGTCCATCGCTCTCTCGGCGCCCGGCGGGTCTCGGCGAGCCGGCGGCGGCGCGCCCGCGCCCGGGCCGGGCGCCAGCCTACCACGCCGGATCCGGTGCCGCCATTGGCCGGCCGGCACGACTGTGGTAGGGGAGGAGCGATGAGCGACGAGGCGACGAAGGCCAGGCCGCCGGTCCCGGAACGGGAGGCTCTCCCGGCCCGACCCGACCTGTCGCTGCGCCTGCTGCGGGCGCTCGTGCGTTTCCCCGTCCTGTTTTTCGCCGGGGTCGGCGATCTGGCCCTGATGACGGTGCGGACGCTCGGCTGGATGCTCCGGCCTCCCTATCGATTGCGGCTGCTGTTGCAGGCGATGGCCTTCATCGGGGTCGGCTCGCTGTTCATCATCAGCCTCACCGCGCTCACCGCCGGCATGGTCCTCGCCCTCCAGGCGGTCTACTCGATGCGGATTTTCCAGGCCGAGGGGGCGGTCGGGGGGGCGGTGGCGATGTCGCTGACGCGGGAGATTTCGCCCGTGTTCACCGGCCTGATGCTCACCGCCCAGGCCTCGTCGGCGATCGCCACCGAGATCGGCACGATGCGGGTCACGGACCAGATCGACGCGTTGACGACGATGGGCGTCAACCCGATCCAGTACCTGGTCGTGCCGCGCGTGGTGGCGGCGGCGTTGATGACGCCCATCCTGTGCCTGCTGTTCACCTTCGTCGGCATGATCGGCGCCTACCTGGTGGGTGTCGTCTGGATGAACGTCGACCCCGGCCAGTTCATGGACAAGATCGCGAATTGGGTGAAGCCGAGCGACTTCCGCCAGAGCGTGATCAAGGCGCTGGTGTTCGGGACGCTCACGATCCTGATCGCCTGCCACCAGGGCTACTCCGCGAAGGGCGGCGCGGCGGGCGTCGGCCAGGCGACGACCCGCGCCGTGGTCATCGGCTCGGTGATGATCATGGTCTGCGACTACCTGCTGACGGCGGCGATGATGTGAACGACCCGATCCACATCAAGGTCGAGGGGCTGCACAAGTCGTACGGCGACAACCACGTCCTGCGCGGCGTGGACCTCGACCTGTATCGCGGCCGGATCAACGTCGTGATCGGCGGCTCGGGTGCCGGCAAGACCGTCCTGCTGCGTCAGCTGATCGCCCTGGAGAAGCCGGACCGCGGCCGGATCCTGCTGGATGGCGAGGACATCGTGCCGCTGGACGAGGTCCTGCTCAACCGGATCCGGCGCCGCTTCGGCATGGTGTTCCAGATGTCCGCGCTGTTCGACTCGATGACCGTCTTCGAGAACGTCGCGTTCCCGCTGATCGAGCACACGCGCCTCGGCGCCAAGGAGATCCGGAAACGCGTGATGGCGAAGCTCGAAGTGCTCGGGCTGGAGGAGGCCGAACGACGCATGCCCGGCGAGATTTCCGGCGGGATGCGCAAGCGGGTCGCCGTGGCCCGCGCCCTGGTGATGGAGCCCGAGATCCTGATCTACGACGAACCCACCGCCGGCCTCGACCCGGTCGCCTCCCGGACCGTCGACGACCTGATCCGTTCGACCGCCGAGCACTTCGGCGGCACGTCGATCGTGATCAGCCACGACATGTGCACCACGTTCGGCGTCGGACAGCACGTGGCGATGCTGCACGAGGGGCGGATCCGCGCCGCGGGCGCCCCGGCCGACCTGCTCGGCAGCGCCGACCCGGTCGTCCAGCGTTTCATCGCCTCCTCTGGCGTCACGCCGGCGCTGCGCCGCGACTGAGCGGGGGACCGCGGTGACCCCGGAGGCCGGAGACGAACCGGCCCGGCCAGGCCCTTTGCGCGCGGCGCCCGGGATGCTACAACCGTCGCGCGCGGGCGCGCACGCCCCTGCGGGAGGTGCCCCGATGACGGGAGCCTACGTGCTGATCAACTGCTCCGCCGGCAAGACCGCGGAGGTCGTTCGGGCGCTGCGTCGCCAGGGTCTGCGCGAGGTCCGCGCGGTCGCCGGGATCTACGACATCGTCGCCTACGTCGAAGCGCGCACCCCGTCGCAGATCGGCGACCTCGTCGTGCGCAAGATCCAGTCGCTCGACGGCATCGAGCGCACGATGACGATGGTCAGCGTCCGGCTCTAGCCGCCGGCGGGAGTTCTCGACGACCCCCGACGTCCCGCCGCCGTCCGTTCCGCGACTCGTCCGGCGACTCCGGCCGCGTGCTCCCGACGTCCTGCTCGCCGTCGCCCTCGCCCTCCTGCTCCCCGACGCCGCCCTGGCGTGGGGCGGCGCGGCGCACATCGATTTCGGGACCGAGTCGCTGCGCTGGCTGGCGCTGGTCGCGCCGTTCGTGCGCCGGCTGCTGCTGGTCCACCCGTCCGCCTACCTCTACGGCGCGTTCCTCGCGGACAACGTGGTCGGAAAGAACCGCGCCCCCGCGCACCTCCATTGCCACGCCTGGTCCGTCGGCCGCGGGTTGCTCGACGTCGCCGCCGACCCGGTCGAGCGGGCGTTCGCGATCGGCTACGCCGCGCACCTCGCCGCCGACGAAGTCGCGCACCGCGAGTTCGTTCCCGCCAAGCTGATCGAATCGTACCCCGGCCGGGGCCTGCGCCACATCTACTGGGAGCTGCGGTTCGACTCGCGCGTCCTGCAGGCCCGCCCCGAGGTGATCGAGACCTGGCGGCGGGTGGCCGGCGAAGAGCGGGCCGCCGGCCTGCGCAGGTTCCTCGCCCGGCACCTCCATCCAGCCCTGCTCTCGCACGGCGCCTCCCATTCGATCTTCGCCGGCACGATGGCGATGCAGCGCCGCACGACGTGGCTCGAGGCCGCCCGGCGGGTCGACCAGCGGTCGCCCTTCCCGTTGTCGGGGGAGGAATTCGAGTGGTACCGCGAGCGATCGGTCGACGCCGTCCTGGGGTTCCTTTCGGACCCCGACGGCGAGCGGTCGCCGCCGCGCGACGCGGTGGGCGCGGCCGAACTCGAGGAGGCCAAGCGGCTGCGACGCGGTCTGCGCCGCGCCCGCCGCAGCCGGCCGGCGGACCCCGCCGCCCTGGCCCGCCTCG
>JAAZOP010000612.1 GCA_012797735.1 Myxococcales bacterium | reverse complement strand
GGTCGCCCGCAGGCCGTCGGTCGCGTTCGCCGACGACGCGACCGGCGCGGCATCGCCGGGGGCATCGATCGGCGCCGGCCTCGCGGTCGGCGCGGCATTGTCGGAGGTATCGTTCGGCTCCTGCCTCGCGACCGGCGCGACGTCGGGCGCCGTGGGGCCGGGTCGAGGCCGGGTGGCGGTGGCCTTCGCCGCGCCCGCCTCGTCGCGCTGGCACGCGGCGGCGAGGAGGATCCCGGCGAGCGCGAGAAGCGCGGCCGCGGCGAGCGCACCGGCGGCCGGCCGGCTTCCCGGGGCGGCGGCTGCACGGTCGCGGCGGGGCATCAACCGCCGCACCCGCCGCCGCTCGGGGGTGGGGACGGTGCGCCGCAGCCCCCGCCGCTCGGGGGTGGGGACGGTGCGCCGCAGCCCCCGCCGCCGCCCTGCGGAGCGGGAGGCGGGCCGGACAGCGCGGCGCTGCATCCGCGGAACTGCGGGTTCTGCTTGCAGATCAACTGCTGGATCGAGCGGGCGTCGATGGCGTTGGCGGTCTCCTTGTTGTTCACGAGGAAGGTGGGGCTGGAGCTGATCGAGAGGGCGTGGGCGATCGGGATGTCCTCGCGCAGGAGCTGTCGGCCCTGCTCGCCGGTCGCGCACGCCTCGAACCGCGCCGCGTCCATCCCTGCCGCCGTCACGCACTCGCGCCACGACGCGCCGTGGATGTCCTTGTTGCGGCACCAGACGTACTCCATGAACCGGTTGCCGTCCCGGTAGAGCTTCTTCGCGCACAGCTCGCGGATGTCCTCCTCGACCTCCGGCTGCCCGTGCAGGGAACCGAACCCGTCGCCCTGGGCTTCGGCGATGAAGTGGACGTCGAACCGGATCTCGTCGCCGAAGGCCGCGAGCACCTCGCGCATCGCGTCGAGCGCCTGGACGCCGTAGGGGCACTGGGACATCACGAAGAGCTGGAGGTCGCCCTTGATCTCCGGGCGGCAGATCAGCACCTGCCGGCAGGCGTCGTCCGCGCAATCGATCTTCCCGTCGCCGGTGTCGTCGATGCCATTGTCGCAGATCTCGGCGTTCGGGTCGTGGTGGGCGGCGACGTCGAGCGAACGCCAGCCTTCCTTGGCGGTGGGGCGGAGGAAACGGCCGACGCTCTGCATGCCCGTCGCGTCGGCCTCGACCGTGCCGTCGAAGAGATACGCCGGGAGGTACCGCAGGCCGTACTCGGCGTACGTCGCCTTGCCCTCCGGGGTGTTCCAGTCCTGCTCGGTGACGACGAGGCCGCCGAAGACGCCGCGGAGCTGGCCGATGATGTTCGCCGTCTGACACTCGGGCTTCGTGCAACGCCGGTCGCCCAGGACGAGGAGGTTGACCCTCGGCGGCGGCGGAATCGCCGCGCACGGAGCGGGCTGGGGCTCGCCGAGCGCCCTGCAGATCCCCTGCAGGAAGGCCCGCTCGTCCCGGCCGCCCTGCCAGGGCGAGCCGTCGAGGAAGATCGTCGGGCTGCTGCCGACGCCCCTGGCCTGGGCCTTCTCGAACGACGCGCGGAGCATCGCCTTGCCGTCCGGTCCATCGATGCAGGCGGCGAGCCGATCGATCGCGGACGCGTCCAGCCCGTTCCGGGTCGCGCACGACCTCCAGTTGCCCGGGAGGGACTGGTACTCCTTGTTCCAGCAGGCGAACAGGTCGAGCCACTTGTCGGGGGCGTGCCGGATCGTGCACAGCTCGACGATGTCGCCGGCGACCTCGTTCTCCCCGTGCATCGAGGTGAGCCGGTCGCCTTCGATCTGGCCGATGAAGTCGAGCTTGAAGTCGACCCACGGCCCGAGCTGCCGCAGCGCCGGGACGACGCCTTCGAGGACCTGGACGCCGAACGGGCACTGGGACATCACGAAGAACTGGAGTTCGACCTTGTGATCGACCGCCGGAGCGGGCCGTCCGTCCGCCGTCGTCGCCGCCGTCGCGCCTTCCGCGGCACCCGCCTGCCGGGCGGACGGTTCCGCGGGGCCGCCCGGCGCCGCGCCGGCCGGAGGTTGCGGAGCGACGACCGTGGCCGGAGGCGGGAGGCCGCGCCCATCCTTGTCGAAACGGTTCGGCGGCGTCGCGCTCTGGCAGGCCGCCACCAGCCCCAGGGCGGCCAGGGTCGACCATCGCCCTCCGAAAACGTGCTGCATTGCGTTCCTCCGAAAGCCCGCGGAACGGCCGTTCGCGCTCGCCGGCGAACGGTGCGATGTCCCGCGGCTCGGGGGCCGAGCATAGACCGATCCCGGCCTCGCGGGAATGGGGTCGGGGGATCCCGGCCTGTCGCCGCCGCAGTTCCCGCGTGCTCCCGGGCGGGTGCGTCTGCGCGCCGCACCCGTCCGGCGTTCTAGGCGCCGTCGCCGCCGGCGGGCGATTCCGGGGACGGGTCGGCGGGCTCGGCCGGCAGCCGGCTCGGGCGCGCCTCGTCCAGGCGGATCCGCCGGTTCGCCGCGGCGAGACGTTCGGAGAGGACCCGCGCCAGGTGGAACAGCAGCTCGGCCGCCAGGGCCGGCTCGTCCTGCATCATCGTCCGGAGCACCTTGCGTCGCACCATCAGCACGCGGCCGGGCGTGAGGGCGCGGACGGAGGCGGAGCGCGCGCCGCTCTCCCGGAAGAACGCCACCTCGCCCAGCACCTCGCCGGCACCCACGACCGCGAGCCGGCATCCCCCCGTCTGCACCTCGAACGAGCCCGACAGGATCACGTACAGCTCCCGCTCGACGTACTCCTCGCGCGTCACGAGGGTTCCGGCGGCGACATCGACGAGGCACCCGCGGCGGCCGAGCTCGTCGACCAGCGGTTGCGGGAGCTGCCGGAGGAAGGACGGCCCGGCGTCGGCGTCCTGCAGCGTCTGCTGCATCTCCTGCCAGATGTGTTCCGGGTCCATCACCACCGAGGCGTCCTCGAACAGGTGTTCGTAGCGGGCGACGTCGAGCGGCGGCCGGCGGCCCGGGCCGTAGTACTTGCGTGCCACGCCGGCGGCCGGGGATCCGATGCGAGCCAGTCGTTCGTAGTCCGACGGAAACCCCATCATCGGCACGTGCATGCCATCGGCGTGCGGGACGAGCGCTCCGCCGAAGGTGCGGAAACCGAGCTTGGCGTAGGCGGAGATCAGGCCCGGCGCGCAGCAGAGGAACATCACGTCGACCCGGTGCCGGCCGACCAGGATCTCGTAGCCGTGGCGCGCCAGCGCCGGCAGCAGCATGCGCCCGCGCAGCGTGGGATGGATCATGAACCGCCCCAGCTCCGCCACGCGGAGATCCCGGATGTCCGGCACGCGGTCCATCGAGAGCATCCGGAACTCCCGCTCGGGAACCTGTCCCGGCTCCCAGTGCATCATCCGGACCGCGCCGGTCACCCGGTCGGGCGAGCCGGTGTAGAGATGGATCGAGTAGGCGGCCTCGTCGTCCTCGTCGCACAGCCGGCGCCGCTCGTGGTCCACGCCGCCCACCGTGTGGCGCAGCTCCTCGACGTAGACCTGGTAGCGGAACCGGTAGATCGCCTCGCGTTCCTCCCGCGTGCGCGCCTCGTGGACGGGCTCGAGACGGCTGAGCAGTCCGGTCAGCATCCCGTCAGGCTGCTCCGCGCCCCGTGGCGCGGTGCTCCAGATAATAGTCGATCGACCGCGGGAGGTACTCGGCCGGCGGCGGCGGGGCGAGCCCCGCGGCGGCGAGGTCCCGCATCGTGCGCTCGTTGCGGAACAGCCGCCGTTCGGAGAGGTAGTCCAGGAAGATCGGTGCCGTCCGGATTGCGCGCCGCAGCCGCGGCGGGGCGAGCCGGGCGAGCGGAGGAAGGAGGACGCCGAAGGCCCACCCCGGGAGCGGCAGCAGCGGCGGCAGCGCGACGCCCGCGGCGTGGTACCGCCCGCGGACGATCTCCTGCAGGTGCGCCAGCCGGATCGCGTCCGCCCCGGAACACTCGTGCAGGACCCGCCCGGCGAGTTCCGGCCGGCCCAGCGACCCGTGCACGGCGGCGACGAGACGATCGATCGGGAAGGTGTCCAGGCGGGCGTCGCCGAGGCGCGGGACGAGGCCGCGGCTGCGGACGCCGGCGAGGAACTCGCACAGGTGGTAGAAGACCTGGAAGGAGCGGACGCGTCCGGTCCGCGCGTCGCCCACGACCATGCTCGGCCGGTGCACGGTCAGCGGCAGTTCGCCCGCGGCGCGCCGCAGCAGCGTCTCCGCTTCCGCCTTGGCCTCCTCGTAGGTGTTGTGGAACGCCCGGGGCGCTTCGATCCAGTCCTCCGGAACGTCGGGCAGGCGCCCGCCGACGCCGATCGTGCTCAGCACCTCGATCTTGCGCAGGTCGCGGACCGAACGGGCGAAGTCGAGCAGGTGGCGGGTGCCCGCGACGGCGGCGGAGCGCGCCGCCTCGCGGGGCAGGTTCATCCGGATCTGCGCGGCGCAGTGGACGAGGTGCGTGCACTCTCCGGCCAGA
This sequence comes from Myxococcales bacterium, assembly GCA_012797735.1. Lineage (GTDB taxonomy): Bacteria > Myxococcota_A > Polyangia > DRWM01 > JAAZOP01 > JAAZOP01. The sequence continues at coordinate 19,993 of JAAZOP010000612.1, read as the reverse complement.
CGCTCGCGGTCGGCGGCGCTCATCCCGAGGTGCTCGCGGGCGACGTCGCCCGGGACGGCCGGCGCGCGGGGCCGGACCGCCGTCGCGGCGTCGCGGCCGAACAGTTCGTCGAGCAACGCGTCGCGGCGGTGCTCCGCGGCGTCCCGATCCGGCGCGCGGACGAGCAGCGTGACGGCGGCGTCCGTGCGTCGCAGCAGGTCCTCCAGGATCGCCGAACCGATCACGCCCGTGGCGCCGGTGAGCAGGACGTGCATCACGGCCCCGCCAGCTCCAGCTCGGTCGCCGGCGTGATGCGCTCCCGCAGCGCTTCCAGGTCGGCGGCGTGACGCCGCTCGACCGCGTCGCGCCGCAGCTTGAGGTTCGTCGTCAGCTCGCCGCCCTCGACCGAGAGCGGCCGGGTGGTCAGCAGGAACCCCCGCGGGCGCTCGCCGGGCGGAAACGCCTCGAGCGCCCGGGTCACGTCGTCGCGCAGGCGGTCGTGGGCCGGAACGTCGCCCCCGAGCACCAGGACGCCGACGAGCGGGCTGCGCGGCAACACCACGGCCTGCTCCACGCCCGGAACCTCCCGCAGCGCGCCTTCGATCGCCGCCGGCGAGACCCAGCGGCCGTTCGGGGCCTTCCACAGGTCGGCCTTGCGGCCGGTCAGCCGCAGGAACCCTCCCGGAAGCCACTCGCCGAGATCGCCCGTGGCGAGGTACCCGTCGGGGGTGAGCGAGCCGCGGTAGCGGGCGTTGTCGGCGACGGCCGGGTCGAAGACCCCGGGACCCCGGACCTGGACCTCGCCGTCGCCGGCCAGCCGGACCTCGTTGTGCCGCAGCGGGCGGCCGACCGAGCCGGGCCGCGACGCTCCGGGAGCGCCCGCCGCGATCGGCACGACGTTCTCGCTCTGGCCGTACGCCTCGTAGACCGGCAGGCCGAGGGCGGCGAACCGTTCGAGGATCGGGAGCGGGCACGGGGCGGAACCGCTGACGAAGTAGCGGAGGCGGGAGCCGAGGACGCGCCGCAGCGGGCGCAGGATCGTCCGGCGGGCCGCGGCGGCCGCCAGCCGCAGCGTGAACGGCACCCGCTCGCCCCGCTGCTCCAGCCGCACCTGCAACCGGGCCGCCTCGACGGCCCGCTCGATCGGCACCCGCGCCGGCGCCGGGAGATCGGCCAGCTTCTTCCGCATCCCGTCCCAGAGCTTCTCCAGGAACCGCGGGACGGCGATGAACACCTGAGGCGCCGCGATACGGGCGACCTCCACGGCCCGCCGCGGATCGGACACGACCCACGACGAGCCGCCCCCGGCCATCGAACAGAAGTTGATGATCCGCTGGAAGAGGTTCGCCAGCGGAAGCCAGCACACGAGCGTGCTGCCTTCCTCGATGTCGGCGAAGCGGTCGAGGATCGCCTCGCAGGCGAGCGCGACCTGGCGATGGGTGTAGGTGACCGCCTTCGGCCGCCCGGAGGTGCCGGAGGAGAAGGCGACCAGCGCCGGTTCGCCGGGGGCGCAGTCGTGCGGCGGCGCCGCGGGCTCGGCGGCAAGCGAACGCCAGGGGAGGACGCCGGGGGCGGAACCCTCGAACAGCGCGACCGCGCGGAGCGTCGCGCCGGTTTCCGGACGGATGCGCCCGAGGAGCTCCGGTCCGCCGGCGACGAGGATGGCGGGGCGCAGATCGGCGACCAGCGCGTCGGCGAGATCGGCGGGGTAGTGCGGGTCGATGCCGACGACGCATGCCCCGAGCGACAGGGCGGCGAGCTGACAGACGTCCCAGTCGAGCGACGTCGGGGCGAGGATCGCGATGCGGTCGCCCCGCCGCAGGCCGCCGGCGGCCAGGCCGCGCGCCGCGGCGCCGACCCGGTCCCGGAACGACCTCCAGTCGACCGGGTGCCAGCGACCGCCGTCGTCCGGAACGACGTAGGCCGGTGCGCCGGGGGCAAGGGCGGTCCGGCGTTCGAGAAGCCCGGGGAGCGTGGACGGGAGCGACGGCACCGCTCGGCCCATGCCTCGTGTCTACCCTCGATGCGCGCAGGTCGCAAGCGCGGCGCCGGCGGGGACGCCGTGCGGCGCTGGTTGAAGTGGGACCGCGTTTCGCGCTAAGGAACGAAGGTGCGGCTCGGGGGACGGAGGAAACCAGCGATGAGCATGCGGGACCGGTTCGCGAAGCACCAGGACGAGGTCTGGCGCAAGCTGAGCGAGGAACTCGGCGGGGTGTTCAAGGACGAGGAGGGATGGCGCCACGACGAGGTCGAAATCCGCGAGGGCGACTGGACGGTGCGCCTGTCGTTCACGGCGCACGCGGGCCGTCGCAGCGAGGCGATCTACACCTGTTTCCGCGCGCCCTACGTCAACCCGGAGAAGTTCCGCTTCGAGCTGTACCGCGAGGAGTTGGCGCACAGCATCGGCAAGCTGCTCGGGATGCAGGACGTGCAGATCGGCGACCCGACGGTCGACAAGATGTTCATGATCAAGGCGACCGACGAGGAGAAGCTCAAGAAGCTGTTGGCCGACGAGGAGTTGCGCAAGCTGCTGGCGACCGAGCGGGACCTGCACGTCGTGGTGCGCGACGCCGGCCAGGGGTTCGCCGCGGGTTTCCCCGAGGGGGTGGACGAGCTGGTGGTCGAGGTGCCGGGGAAGGTGGACGACGGGGAGCGGCTGAAGCGTCTGTATCGCCTGTTCGCGCTGCTGCTGCACGGGATCGGCCGCTTCAGCTCCGCCTACCGCAGCGACTCGGTGGCGTTGCCCAAGGGCTGACCCCGGGGCGTCGCCGGCGCGTCCGGCCGCCGGTTTGCCGGCCTCCCCGCGGGATGCTAGCGTGGCCGGCGCGAGAGGCGGGCGATGGAACGTCCGGACGCGATCTTCGTCGGCGCGGAGCTGGAGGACAACCTCTCGACCCGGACCCTCGCCGCCGCCGTTCGCGCCGCCGGCATGACCGCCGCCACGGAACGCTTCGACGGGGCGGCGGACGCCGCGCGGGTCGCCGGGCGCATCGCCGCGCGGAATCCAACGCTCGTCGGTCTCTCGATGGCGTTCCAGCACCGGGCGGCCGAGTTCGTCGGGCTGGCGGCCGCGCTGCGGGCGCTGGGCTACCGCGGCCACATCTGCGCCGGCGGCCACGTGGCGACCGTGATGCCCGAGGAGGTGCTGGCCGCCGAGGCGATCGACACCGTGTTGGGGCACGAGGGCGAGGAGGGGATCGTCCTGCTGCTGCGGGCCCTGGACGACCGTGCCGCCTGGCCCGCCATCCCGGCGCTGGGCTGGCGCGGCGACGACGGCGCGGTGCGGCTCAATCCACCCGCACCGGCCCGCCGGGACCTCGACGCCTTCCCGCTGCCGGTCCGGGAGGGAACGCTCCGCCGGCATCTCGGACTGCCCTTCGTCCCGCTCTGGGGCAGCCGCGGCTGCTACGGCTCCTGCCGCTTCTGCGCGATCAGCACCTTCCACCGTCTCCGCCCGGGCCCCCGCCTGCGGTTCCGCTCGCCCGAGTCGATCGCGGCGGAGATGGCGACCCTGTACCACGACCACGGGGCGCGCATCTTCTGCTTCCACGACGAGACGATGTTCCTCCCGCGGCCGGCCCGGACGCGGGAACGGCTCGACGCGATCGCCGCCGGCCTGCGGGCGCGCGGCGTCGGCCGGATCGCCGTCGTCGGCAAGGCCCGGCCCGACGGGATCGAACCCGGACTCCTCGGACACCTCCGCGAATCGCTCGGGCTGATGCGGCTGTACGTCGGCATCGAGAACTGGAGCGCCGCGGGGCTCGAACACCTCGGCCGCGGCGTCACCGCCGCACAGAACGTCGGGGCGCTCGAAGCATGCCGCGCGGAGGGGGTCTACGGGTGCTACAACCTGCTCCTCTTCGAGCCGGACACGACGCTGGAAGACCTGGAGGACAACCTGCGGGGCATGGAGCGTTTTCCGGACATCCCGGTGAACTTCTGCCGGGCCGAGGCGTACGCGGGTACGCCGCTGTGGCACGACCTGCGGCGGGCGGGGCGGTTGCGCACGGAGGGGTTCGCGACGGACTACACGCTCTCCGACCCGAAGGCGCGGCTGGTGTTCCGGATCGTGCGGGAGGCGTTCCGGGACCGGAACTTCGCGGCGGACGGCCTGGCGAACATGACGATGAGCTTCGGCTATGAGCGGCGGCTCCTGCGGCACTTCCTGCCCGCGGAGGAGCGGGGGTTGGCGGAGCTGGTACGCGAGGTGGACGCGTTGATTCTCGAGATCAACGGCGACACGCGGGACAAGCTGGCGCGGGTCCTGCGGTTCGCGCGCTCGCCCGCCGCGTCGGACCCGGCGGCGGTGGCGGCGACGACCTTCGAGCTGGCGACGGAGATCAACGTGGGCGGAGCGGCGCTGCAGGAGCGCCTGATCGATCTGCGGCGCGAGATGAACCTGTTGGCCGAACGGAGCGGGGCGTGGCGCGAGGTGCTCGCGCCGGCGCCGGGGAGGTGAGCGATGGTGTTCTTCCGGTTGAGTCGCACGGCGCAGCTCGCCGCGGTCGGCGCGGCCCTCGCGGCCGGCGGCTGCTACCAGTCGTACTCGGACGAGGATGCCGGCGACGCCGACGCCCGCGATGCGCGCGACACGCGGGAGGACGGGGACGTGTTCGTGGTGGACGACGTGCCGGACGTGATGGAGGTGCGGGACGACGCCGTGGAGCCCGACTTCGTCGTCGACTGCGTGCCGTACCCGATGTGCACGGACGTCGCCGCGGCGAGCCTCTCGGTCGTCGCGGCGGAGAGCACGACGACCTACGTCGTCGTGGACCTCGAACTGCCGGAGTTGGACGACTGGCTGTACTACGAATGCACGTCGCCCGACTGCCTGACCGTCACGCCGCTCGGCGGGGTGGGGACGGTGCGCGACATCTCGTTCATCTGGCCCGGCCGCTTCCGCTTCCGCTACGACTATCCGCCGTCGTACTGGGACCCGGTGCGCCTGGACCTCGCCTGGCGCGTCGTCTGCGAGGACTGGACCACCGGGATGCGCACGCTGACCGTGAACGGCACGGTCTGGGTCTGTCGCGGCTACGACGACCGCATCCTGGTGGCGGGGGACCCCGAGATGTGCCCGACGATCGACGACCCGCTGCCCAAGCCGATGGCGGAACTCGAACCCGAGGCGTCGCCGTCCGGCGGGCTGGAGCTGCGGGCGGCGAAGGCCGGGCCCGGTGCGTGGCGGATCCGGGCGCTGGGGCCGGCGGCGCCGCGCGTCTCGTACCGCTGGATCGCCTCGGGCGGCGTCCTGGACCTGCTGTCCGACGCGGAGGCGTTGTTCCGGCCCGCGCCGGACGCGGCGGTCTCGATGGTGCAGGTCGCCGCCTTCACGCCGCAGGGGGTGACCGTCCAGGTCTTCCGCCGCCGCCGCGCCTGATCGTTCGGCGTCCGCGCGACGCCCGCGAGACTCTTGATCTCGCCTTGCCGGCAGTGTATACGGGCCCCCGGCTCGCGCAGGGGGAGTCCCGGCGGGCCGGTTTGACAATTGGGGAGTGGCCAAGCGGTAAGGCAGCGGACTCTGGATCCGCCAATCGGGGGTTCGAATCCCTCCTCCCCAGCTCCCGCGGAACGACGACGGCGACCGTGCGCGACGGCGTGGCACGGCGGCGCCGTTCTGCTAGTATCGCGCGCCGCGATGCGGGGGCCGGGGCGGAAGGGACGGGAGCGAGCATGAGCGAGCCGACACGGCCGCGGAACTTCATCCGGCAGATCATCGACGAGGAGCTGGCGGCGGGGAAGCATCCGGACGGGATCGTGACGCGCTTTCCGCCGGAGCCGAACGGCTACCTCCACATCGGTCACGCCAAGTCGATCTGCCTCAACTTCGGCATCGCCCGCGACTACGGCGGGCGCTGCCACCTGCGGATGGACGACACCAATCCGACGAAGGAGGACCAGGAGTACATCGAGTCGATCCAGCAGGACGTCCGGTGGCTCGGCTTCGACTGGGGACCGCACTACTACCACGCGGCGGACTACTTCGAGCGGCTGTACGAGTGGGCGGAGCTGTTGATCCGCAAGGGGAAGGCGTACGTCGACGACCAGACGGCGGAGCAGATCCGCGACACGCGGGGCACGCTGACCGAGCCGGGGACGCCGTCGCCGTACCGCGACCGCACGCCGGAGGAGAACCTCGACCTGTTCCGCCGGATGCGCGCGGGCGAGTTTCCCGACGGATCGCGCGTGCTCCGCGCCAAGATCGACATGGCCTCGCCGAACCTCAACCTGCGCGACCCGGTGATGTACCGGATCCGGCGCGAGCGGCACCACCGCACCGGCGACCGCTGGGTGATCTATCCGATGTACGACTGGGCCCACGGCCAGTCCGACGCGATCGAGGGGATCACGCATTCGATCTGCACGCTCGAGTTCGAGGCGCACCGGCCGCTGTACGACTGGTTTCTCGACCAGCTCGACCTGCCGCGCCGCCCGCGGCAGATCGAATTCGCCCGGCTCAACCTGACCTACACCGTGATGAGCAAGCGGATGCTGAGCGAACTCGTGCGGGACGGCGCCGTGGCCGGTTGGGACGACCCGCGCCTGCCGACCATCGCCGGCCTGCGGCGCCGCGGATACACCCCCGAGGCGATCCGCGAGTTCGCCGAGCGGATCGGCGTGGCGAAGGCCGACAGCACCGTCGACCTGGAACTGCTCGAGACCACCGTCCGCGACGACCTCAACAGCCGCGTGCCGCGGGCGATGTGCGTCCATCGCCCCCTGCGCGTCGTGATCGAGAACTTCCCCGAGGGCGAGGTGCGGACGATCGAGGCGCCGAACTTCCCCGACGACCCGCCGAAGATGGGCCACCGCCAGATCCCCTTCTCCCGCGTCCTGTGGATCGAGGAGGACGACTTCCTCGAACAGCCGCCGAAGAAGTTCCTCCGGCTCTCGCCGGGCCGCGAGGTGCGCCTGCGCTGGGGTCCCGTGATCCGCTGCGACCGCGCGGTCAAGGACCCCGGCGGTCGCGTCGTCGAGCTGCGCTGCACGCTCGACCCCGACACCTTCTCCGGTCCGCCCCGCGACGGCCGGAAGATCGGCAACGCGATCCACTGGGTTTCCGCGGCCCACGCCGTGCCCGTCACGCTGCGGCTCTACGACCGGCTGTTCACCGTGCCCAACCCGGCCGCCGGCGGCGGTGACTTCAAGGCGCACCTCAATCCCGCCTCGCTCGAGACGCTCGCCGGCGCCCAGGCCGAGCCGGCGGTCGGCGCGGCCAGGCCGGGGGACCGGTACCAGTTCGAGCGGCGGGGGTACTACTTCGCCGACCCGCAGGACTGCCGCGACGGCCGGCTGGTGTTCAACCGGATCGTGCCGCTGCGCGATTCCTGGGCCAAGATCGCCGCGAAGGGCTGAACGGCGCGGCGCGGGGCGCACGGGCCGCCGGGCGACGTGCGGCGGCGCCGTGCCCGCCCCGCTCAGTCCCGCGCGACCAGGATCACCGTGCTCCGCGGCGCCGCGTGGTACTCGTCCTGGCGCGGCAACGGTTCCTCCTCGCCCGGCGCGGCGAAGTCGCGGCCCGGTTCGAGGGCGGTGTCGCAGGCGCGGAACCAGCGACGGCCCGCGCCGGGGGAGGGCAGGGCGACCCGCCGCGGGCGCCAGTCGGCGTTCAGCACGAACAGCAGCAGCTTCTCCCTCGCCTCCCCCGCCGCCTCGCCCGCGTCGACCACGAACCCGAGCGTGCGCGTCTCGGGGTCGTCCCACCGCGGCGGCCCGCCGTCCGGGCCGAACCAGCCGATGTCGGGGAAACGGTCGCCGTCCGCGTCGCTGCCGCGGTAGAACCGCGTGCGTTGCAGGACGGCGTGGCGGCGCCGGAAATCGATCGCCCGCCGGAAGAACGACAACACGTCCGGGTGCCGCTCCGCTTCCCGCCAGTCGAACCAGCTCACCTCGTTGTCCTGGCAGTAGGCGTTGTTGTTGCCCCGCTGCGTCCGGTACAGCTCGTCGCCGCCCAGGAACATCGGCACGCCGGCCGAGCACAGCAGCAGGCAGACGTGGTTCTTGACCAGCCGCTTGCGCAGCGCGACCACCTCGGGGTCGTCCGTCTCGCCCTCCACGCCGCAGTTCCACGACAGGTTGTCGTCCGTTCCGTCGCGGTTCCCCTCGCCGTTCGCCTCGTTGTGCTTGCGGTCGTAGCTCACCAGGTCGCGCAGGGTGAAGCCGTCGTGGCAGGTGACGAAGTTGATGCTGTTGTACGGCTTGCGGCCGTCGTCGCCGTACAGGTCGGCGGAACCGCCGAGGCGCCAGCCGAGGTCGCGGGCCTGGCCGGCGTCGCCCTTGCCCCACCGCCGCGCCGTGTCCCGGAACCGCCCGTTCCACTCCGCCCAGTCCACCGGGAACTCCCCCACCTGGTACGTCCCGAGGTCCCACGGCTCGGCGATCAGCTTGATCCGGCACAACACCGGGTCCTGCGCGATCGCATCGAAGAACGACGCCGATTTCCGGAACCGCCCCTCCTCGCGCCCCAGCGCGGAGGCGAGGTCGAACCGGAACCCATCGACGTGCATCGCCTCGACCCAGTACCGCAGCGAGTCCAGCACCAGGCGGATCACCGCAGGGCGCGAGACGTCCAGCGTGTTGCCGCAGCCGGTGATGTTCGAGTAGTAGCGGCGCGGCGCCTCCGCCGGCCCCTCGAGCAGGTAGTAGGTCGGGTTGTCGAGCCCCCGGAACGACAGCGTCGGACCGGTTTCGCCCCCCTCGCACGAGTGGTTGTACACCACGTCGAGGATCACCTCGATGCCGGCCCGGTGCAGCTCCCGGACCAGCGTCTTGAACTCCTCCACCGCGCACCCCGGACGCCGCCGCGTCGAGTACGACCGCTCGGGCGCGAAGAACGACAGGGTGTTGTACCCCCAGTAGTTCGACAACCCCCGCGCGCGCAGGAACCCCTCGTCGAGATGCTCGTGCACCGGCAAGAGCTCGACGGCGTTGATCCCCAGCGCCGTCAGGTGCGGGATCTTCTCGAGGAAGCCCAGATACGTGCCCGGCCAGGCGACGCCGGACGACGGGTGCGCCGTGAACCCCTTCACGTGCACCTCGTAGATCCGCAGCTGCTCGAACGGGATGTCCGGCGGAGCGTCTCCCCGCCAGTCGAACGCGTCGTCCACCACCATCGCTTTCGGCACGACCCGCGCATCGTCCCGCGCGTCGAAGGACAGGTCGCGTTCCGGCGACCGCGCGTCGTAGCCGAGCAGCAGCTCGTCGTCCGCGGCGGCGGGACCTTCCAGCGCCTTCGCGTACGGATCGACGAGCAGCTTGTGCTCGTTGAAGCGCAGGCCCAGGCGCGGCTCGTAGGGGCCGCGCACGCGGTAGCCGTAGAGCTGCCCCGGTCCGACGCCGTGGACGAAGACGTGCCAGATGTGCCGGTCGCGGTGTTCGAGCGGGATCGCTTCGGCCGGCGGACCCAGCGGGTCGTCGTACAGTTCGAGCGTCACCGCCTCGGCGTGTTGCGAGTAGAGGGCGAAGTTGACGCCGCCGTCGCGGGGCGTGGCGCCGAGCGGGTGGAATCGGCCGGGGGAGACGCGGTGCATCGGTCGGGGAGCGGACGGATGCGTCATCGGACCTCCGCGCGGGCCGACGGGTCGGCCCGGTCCCCGCGACTGTAGCACGACGCCGCGCCGGCTTGTTTCCGGTCGGTCCTCCGTGGAGCGGTGCGGCGGAAGCATCGGCGGACATCGGTGCGGGACTCGTTCCGGAGCCGGTGTCGGTCCGGGTCGGAACGCCCGCCGCACGGGACCGCGCCGCGCGCCGCCGCCGCTCACGGCGCGGCCGCGGCGGCGGCCAGCTCATCGATCACGTCGAGTTCCACCTCGTCGAGCTGGTCGAAGAAGCCGGCGGCGACCAGGTCGAACCCGGCGTCGGTGTGGAAGCACCAGCCCGCCGCCCCCGCCCGCCGTGCGCCAGCGACGGCGGTGAGGAACATCTCCTTGGGCCACTCGGCCCCCCTCGTAGCCGCGCCGCGCCTCCTCCTGCAGGTAGATCGGCCGGTCCCACCCCTCCGCCAGCAGCCCCGAGCGCATCGTCGTCACCCGGGACTCGGTGGCCTCCGCCCACCCGTCCTCGCGCGTCTCGCGTCCGGGGCTGTACAGGCACAGCGTCTCGGTTTCCCCGGACCGCCGAGGCCGGCACTGGTACCGGAGGACGACCTCGCCCGACTCGTCGTGCAGGCAGGTGACCGGCAGATCCCAGTCCATCCGCTCGTCGGGTGGCGCGGCCGGCGGCTCGAACGCGACTGCCGACGGCAAGATGCGCCGGGCGTGCCAGTGTCGCCCGCCGGAGGTCGGGAAGGCCGCTTGACGCGGTGCGGCAAATTGCGGCGACTTGGCCTATGCGCCGAAGCACGACCTCGGCGCACGTCCACCCACCCGGTCGCGTCGTTCTCGCGGCATGGCGCGCAGGCCCCTACGCGCCGCCGGCGGTGGACCGGAATGGATCGGCTCGGCCAAGAGGTGTGGGGTCGTTCGCGGTGTTCCGGGGGCGATCCGACTCAGCCCGATCCTTCCACCCGCGGCCCCGGTTCCGACCGCCGTGCCGCCGTCGGCTGGAGCGATCGCCTTCCGGATCCTTCGCACCCCGCGAAGGAACGGCCGGTCGGCGGATGGTGGGCGATCGACGCGTGGGCCGGTGGCCGCGCCTGGCTTCCGCCGCGGATTGTGCCGGGGTCCGGACACGCGAGCGCCTGTGGGTCCCGCGGCGTCGGGCTCCGGGCACGCCGGTCGCGCCCGCCGCGCGGACGCGCCGCCCTTCACGGCAGATTCTGGTAGATCATGCCGACGCGGACGGTTTCGGCGGGCGGAGGGGTCGCGGCGAGCGGGAGCTGGGCGTCGTAATCTTCCCGGGACATGAAGTAGATGAGCGCGCTGCCGTCGCGGTAGAACGGTTCGCTCCAGACGGAGTCCGAGCCCAGGAGGCCGAAGAAGATCGTGTCCCAGTTCCGCTGGAAGGCGGCGGCCTCCGCGGCCGTGAGCCCGCGCGCCACGAGCCGCTCCGTCAACTCGGCGGGCAGCGCGCGCCAGCCCTCCGGCAGATCCAGCGGCTCGACCGGGAATCCCGTCTCATCCACCGCGGCCTCGACGTGCACGATGTCGAGCCGTTCGTCGAGGGTGGAGCCCGCGGCGACCCGGTCGAAGTGCGCCCAGGCGAGGTCGGCGGAGACCACCGAGCAGGCCGATGGATCGATGCAGGTGTCGGTGGCCTGCCGGTAGACGAACCAGACGTCCTCCACCGTGCGCGGCGTGGGGTTCTCGATGGACAACTCGATCCGGTCGACGAAAGCCGGGTCGTTGATCACCCGTGTCGTGGCCGACAGCGGCGCACGGTACTCGGGCAATGTCCCGGTGTAGAACAGCAGGTCGGCGACGGTGGTCTCCCCGCCGGCGTTCGTGTAGTCGAGGCACGCGGCGCCGGGCACGACGCAGGACTCCAGGTCGCAGGCCTCGCACATCGTCTCCTCCCACCGGTCGTCGTCCCACGGGTTCGGGAAGGGCGTGGTCGTGCACGGTCCGGGGCGCAGCGTGAGGTTCTCCCAGACGACCCGCGGACCCATCGGGATCTCGGGCCACACGTCGGTCGAGCCACCCGAGGCGAAATCGACGGCGATGGTGAGCGGGGCGATCGTCTCGTCCGCGTACAGGTAGAGCACCGGCTTGGCCGGGATCGCGCACGAGAAGTCGGGCGAGGGGCCGTGCATCGAGGCGCCGCCCTCGCCGTTCATCAGCATCACGCCCCACTCGTGGAGCGCGTAGGCCGCCGGCGGCACGTCGGGTTCGACGTCCGCGCCGTCGTCCGGGGGCGTCGTGTCCGTCGGCGCGCCGTCGGTCGCGCCGTCGCCCGCGTCGTCCGTCGCGGTATCGGTCTCGGCATCCTCGCCTTCCAGCACGACGGTGCCGTAGCAGGCCGGCAGGGTCGCCAGCGCGAGCAAGGTCGGCAGCAGGATTCTCGGAAATCTCATGGTGTCCTCCCGTGGCATCGCCGCCCTCCCGGATTGCGAGTCCCGTTCCAGCGGCAGTGGTTGGAAAGTATTGTGGATTGTCGGATCGGACCCCCGCCCGGGCGTCACGGAATGGCACAGATCCGGGGCGGGTGCCGCGCCGCCTACGGCCACTCGACCGCCCCCGCCGTGCACGGCTCGGCGCGCGGCTCCCCGTACAAAGCCTGCGCGCCGTACCGGGGGGAATCCAGGCCGGTCGTCCGGGGGTCAGGATGGCACCGGCCCCCGCTCCGTCGTATATTCCCGGCAGCGGAAGGCGAGGAACGCGCGATGCGAGGAGCCTCGATGCGGGCCCTGGTTGCGGCGGCGGTCGCCGGCGCGATCGCCTGCGCCTGCGCCGTAGCCGAGACGGACGACGAGAACGACACGCGGGACGCGATGCGCGACGACGGGGCAGGCGCCTGCGACGCGCGCGCCTGCAACCTCACGTGCGTCGGGATCGGAATGGCCGGCGGTCGCTGCGACGGCGCCGAGTGCGTCTGCGAGCCGTGGGACGGCGGCGGGGCCGAGGACGCAACGACGGACGTTGCGCCGGATGCCGCCGGAAGCTGTGACCCGCTGTTGTGCCAGCAGGCCTGCGTCTCGATCGGCGCGGCGAGCGGGAGCTGCATCGAGGGACACTGTCGTTGTGCGGCCGGCGCGGACGCTGACGCCGATGCGACGCCGGATCTCCCGCCCGACGACGGCGGTGCGGACGTCCCCCCGCCGCCCGACGACGGGTCGGGCGAGGACGCCGCGCCGGACGATGCGCCGGTGGACGACGCGGCCGCGGACGACGCGCCTGCCGACGACAGCGGCCGCGACGACGCCGGCGGCGCGTGGGGCGTGCCGGTCTGCGACACGACCGCCGCGACGCTGCCGGACCGTCCCCTGGTGGGCGGCGCGACGTCGCTCACGCGCAGCGTGACCCTCCCGGCGCTCGGCGACGGTCGCGTCGTCCGGCTCGAAATCGCGATCCCTCCGCGGCGCATCTCGTCCGTGATTCCCGTGCCGTTCGACGACCTCCGCGCCTCGCTCCGCTCGCCCGACGGCACGACGCGCACCTTCTGGTTCCACTTCCAGGGCGACGCGTCCGGAACGCTCGGCGACTACCACTTCTTCACGCCGTGGGACCTGCCGGTCTGGTGGGACCGGCCGGTCGGCGGCACCTGGACGCTCACGCTCCAGGACGACGTGCACACCGGCCTCCTCACGTCGGCGGTCGACACGCAGCTCACGTCGTGGTGCCTCACGCCGCTCGATCCGGCCGGCCACGCGGCCATCGACACCGGCGCCGCCCTGCGCGCCTGCGACTCGTCCTCCCACGCGATCTCCGACTACGACTGCTCCTCGGGCAGTTCGTGCGAGCATCCCGTGACCTTCCAGCTCCAGGTGACCAACCTCGTCCGCGCGTCGGCCACGCCGGCGATCGTGGTGGAGACGACGCATCCCGACGTGAGCCAGCTCCGCATCGAGCTGATCGGTGCGGACGGCTCCGAGGCGGTCGTCTGGAACCGCGGCGCGGGCCCGCTGCCGGCGTCGATCCCGCTGTCGACGATGACGGGCGCCTGGATGACCGGCCGCTACCAGGTCAAGGTCACCGACCTGGTCGAGGGAACGACCGGGGCGCTCACCCGATGGTGCATCCACGCCAACTGAACGGCCGCCGCCGTCCGGGAACTTGCGGGACGCGCGGGCTGCGGTAGGATGCGGGGCAGCCGTACCGGAGGAGGTGCAAGATGCCGCGTCAAGCCGTTCGATACGCGCTCGAGATGCTGGCCCGTGCGTCCGTCGTCTGCCTGCTGCTGCTGCTGAGCTGCGGCGGCGACGACACGCCCGGGGACGGAGGCGATGCCGAGGACGTCTACATCCGCTGCAACGAGGAGATGTGCACGTCGGGCAACATCATCTGCTGCCTCGGGGCCGAGCCTGGAACGTGGGATTCGATGCGCATGGGTTGCGTCTGCCCCACGCACGCCGATGCCGATGCCGACGGTGACGACACGCCGGACGTGACGCCCGACGTCGCGCCGGACGTGGAGCCGGACGTGACGCCCGACGTCGCGCCGGACGTGGAGCCGGACGTGACGCCCGACGTCGCGCCGGATGTGGAGCCGGACGCCGAGCCGGACGCCGCTCCCGACGCGACCGCCGAGTAGCCGTTCTTCCGCGCCCGGCCGCTCCACGAGCGAAGCGGGTCCCGGCGCGCGCGAACGGCGCGCGGACGATACCGGCCGGGTTTCCGGCCGCGCACGACTTCACACGGAACCGTCGTTTCCGTCGTCCCGCCGGACGTTCGGCGAAGCGTCGCGGCGCCCCGGTGTCGCCGTTCGGGACGTCGGAGCGTCGGCCTCAGCGGGCGGGCGGGCAGCGTTCGGGTCGCCACTCGCACAGCGCGGCGCCCACGGCCTCGGCGTCCCGGTCCCGCCCCTCGGACCGGTACTGTTCCTCGAGGCGGCGCAGCGCCGGGACGACCTCGTCCGGGTCGAGCACCCGCTGGAAGAACGTCCGCGCCTGCTGCGGGAGGCCGATCGGGGCGTAGAACAGCGGCAGGTCGCGACCCGCCTCGCGCCGCAGGGTGCGTTCCTGGTTCGTCGCCGGTGTCGCGACGCGTGCCCGCGTCCGCACCAGGGCTTCGAGCGCCGCCTGGTACTCCTGCAGGTTGTAGCGACACCAGGCGAGCTTGTACCGGGCGTAGGCGGCGACGCGCCGCAAGCAATTCCGATCCCCGCCAGGACGGGGAACGCCGTCGACAACACCCATCGGACCATCCTTCACCTCCGGAGCCGCTCGGATACTTCCCGTGCCGTGGTGTTCCGGCGGTGGTGCCGGGACCCGCCCTGGGCTACCATCCGTTCACCCGCGCGGGCGGGGGAGGTGGTGCGATGCGAGGTCCCGGGTTCCCCGTCGTTCGCAGGATCGGACGGCCACCGTTCGTCGGGCTGCTGCCGGCGCTGGTCCTGGCCGGCTGCCCGCCGGAGCCGGCCGAACCGCGGGGGTCGTCCGCGGGCCTCGTCGCGCCGGAGGATGCGGGACCGGCGGACGGCTCCGTCGGGCCAGCCGGCGAGACCGAGGGCGAGTCGGACCGAGGTGCGGAACCCGCGCCGGAAGAACCGGCTCCGGGCGTGGGCGGGGGTGGCCGGGTGGAGCGTTGCCCCCGGCTGGCGGGAGAACCCCCGAGGATCGAGGACTACTACTGTCCCGTCGACTGTCCGAGCGACGAGGCGTCCTGCCAGCGCCTGGAGGTGGCGGTGGCGCTGGCGCTGGCGGAGTTGGACCAGGCCGAGCGGCGGACGTTGTACGGACCGGAACACCCCGAGGTTGCGGCCGGCGCGCGGGTGATCGCCGCTCTGGCCGAACGGGCCGCCGAGCTGGCGGCGCGCGGCTGGCCGCTCGACGCCGGCGCCCTGCGGTTGCGGCTCGAGCGGGAGATGGCGGCCGAGCGGCTGGCGGTGGTGGCCGTCGCGGCCGAGCGGCTGCCGCAGCATCCGGACCTGGTCCGGCGTCGTGCCCGCGTCGAACGCCTGCAGGAGCTGCTCGACGCGCTGGCTGCGGGCGCCTGGCCCTAGCCGCCGGAGTCCGTCCGACACGCTCCGCGGTGCCGGATCGGAGGGATGCGCGGAATGGAGGCTCAGGGCCGGGGCGCCTCCGCCGGCGGAGCATCGTTCGTCGGATGTGGCGGCGGACCGGGTGGGACGCCCTCGACTGCGGGCGGAGGAGGTGGTGGCGGCGGCGGCGGCGGACCGGGTGGGACGCCCTCGACTGCGGGCGGAGGAGGCGGTGGTGGCGGCGGCGAAGGCGGCGGCGGCGGCCGGCCGACGTCGCCTCCGCCCGGAGGCGACGCGTCGCGCCAGGCGCCGGGAGGGGCGGGAGGCGGCGTTCCGGGGGGGCCGAATCCGCCGGGCGGGGCCACCGGGCGCTTGAAGCAGTACATGTTGTCCGACGTGATCGCCACCAGCTCCCAGCCCTGGGCGCCGGCGGCGGTGAGGAATCCGCCCATGCCGCCGAACTCCGAGGATCGGACGCACATGTGCTCCCAGTTCGGGTAGGGGGCGTCGGGAGGTCGCGGCGGGATCCCGCCCGTCTCGGCACCCGCGCCGACGAAGGTCGTGCAACCGGCCGCGACGGCCAGCGCCCAGCAGATCCAGATGGTTCGTCTCATCGTCACGCTCCTCGGCTCCGCAGCCTGTCCGTTCGGCGAGGCGGCGTCAAGCCGAGGCAGCGGGCACCAGGGTGGGTAGCGGATTGACAGCCTGGCGGGCCCGGGCCAGCATTTCGCCGAGCGCGGGTCTCGGGGGTGGTGGCACGGAGGGTGACGATGACGCGAGGCAACGGGTCGGGATTACGGGTCGGCGCGGTGCTGCTGGCCGTCGTCCTTCTCGCGGCGCCTCCCGCCGAGGCCGCCTGGACCCTGCTCCAGAACGGCACCGGCCAGGACGCCGGCTACTTCGACATCAGCGCGGTCGATGGCCGGCACGCGATCGCCGTCGGCACCCACGATCGCGGCGACGGCCAGACCGAGTCGGTGATCGCCGTGACGACGAACGGCACGAGCTGGGCCACGTCGCGGCCGGACGGCGGCTTCCCCAACCCGATGGGGATGGAGCTGTATGCCTGCGTCGAGATGGTCACGACGGAGCTGGCGTTCGTCGGCGGCATGGGCAAGCTGCTCTACACGACGAGCGGCGGGGCCGGCTGGAGCGGTTACCGGGAGGACGGGTGGGGTTTCCTGCGCGGCCCGATGATCACCGGTATCTCGTTCGCCGACGCGACCAACGGGATCCTGGTCGGCAGCGGCGACGTCGTCCGCAAGACGACGGATGGCGGCGCCACCTGGACGCCGCTCGACTCCCCCGCCCCCGGCGAGGACCTCGGCGGCGTCCTGTTCCAGGCCGGCAACCGGGTCTGGGTCTGGGGAGGCAGCTCGGTCACCGACCCGGACACGCGCGAGGTCACCGGCTACGAGGGCGGGTTGCTCGCCCGTTCCGCCGACGGCGGCGCCACCTGGCAGGTGGTCTTCCAGGGCGAGGCGCGCGCGATCCAGCAGGTGTTCATGCTCAACGGCACCGAAGGCTGGATGGTCTCGAACTCGATGAGCGGTCCGGCCTTCGAACGGACGACCGACGGCGGCGCCACCTGGACGCCGCTCGCCGTTCCCGCGGCCGGCGCCGGCGCCCTGGACGCCCTGTGGGACGTCGTCTTCTTCGACCGCTGCGAAGGCTTCCTGCTCGGCGCCGCCGGCGACGTCACCGGCCTGTTCTACACGACGGACCGCGGCGCCAGTTGGTCCCAGGTCGATCTCTCCGGCATCCGCCTCGACCTGCCGTTCCCGTTCCCCGTGCCGCTGTCGATGCTCGAGGTCGAGTTCCCGTCGCGCGACGTCGGATTCGGCGGCGGGAAGTTCGAGTCGCTCCTGTCGTACTCGGCGGACGGACCCGGTCCCGACTGCGGCGGTTCCCTGCCGGGCGACGGCGGCACGACGCCGGTCGGCGGCGACGGCGATGCCGGCTGCGGCTGTCGAGCCGCCGGGACGACCGCCCTCGCTCCGTTCGGGATCCTGGGTGCCTTCTTCGCGCTGGTGCTCCTCCTCCGCCGCCGGACCCGCCCCTGATCGGCCGTCTTCCGGATCCCCCGCGCCCCGCGAAGGGAGAATTCGCGCACCGGCCCGCCGGGACGGCGGATTCGGGGATGCGCACGGAATCCGGGGTCAGTTGCACGTCAGCGACCAGTTGAGCGTCACGGATGTGATCCAGCCGTCTTCTTCGAACGCCCACCCGGTCCCGCCCATCCAACGCACCGAGACCCCGGTCAGCCATTGCTCCCCGACCCACCACTCCTTGCCGAAGGTGGCCGTGAGGTACCCGTTTTCGAACAGGTGGTATCCGATCGCCGCGTCGAGAAACCAGTTGTCGCCCAGGTAGGCGCCGAAGCCCGCCCCGATCCCGAACAGCTGGGGGAAGTTCGCGTTCAGATCGAAGAACAGGTAGAACGTCTCGTTCACGGATCCGCCGAAAGCCATGTTCAGGCCGCCGCTGCCGGTGCCCGTCCAGTACGAGTTCTCGCGGTCGTCGAAGTACTCCCGTTCCGCGTACCCGAGTCCGAGCGCGAAGCGCCAGAGGAAGCCGTCGTGCTCGTGGACGCCGGGCGGGGTCGGTTCGGCGGCGCGTTCGCCGGGCGGCACGCCCGGAACGCTCGAGACCGGCGGTGCCGGAGACGCCGGGACGGGCTGATCGGGCGCCGGAGACGGCGAGGGGTTTTCCGGCGTCGCCGGCGCGAAGGAGGGGGGTGTCGTCGTCGCGGTCTCCGTCGCCGGCGGACCCGGCGGAAGGGGCGGCGGCATCGGCGGCAGGGGCGTCGTGGACGGCGCCTCGGACGGCGGCGTGCCGGTCGGGCCGGGACAGGTCAGCGCATCCGCCCACCACGCGCGCAGTCGGTACTCGGAACGCGGCGCGCCCGTGTCGGGCGCGGGGGTCACGCGGAGGTAGAGTCTTCCGGAGCGCGAGGCGATCCAGTGGAGCCGGCCGCCGCCTTCCGCGGACCGCGCGCGTGCGACCGGGGTCCGTTCGGCGTCCAGCAGGACGGCCTCCACGATCCCGGCGCCCGCGGGCAACACGTCGATGATGACGGTGGCGCCGCCGCAGGCGTTCAGCACCCACCAGTCGGGGTCGGCGAGCGACACGCTCAGGACGTCTTCGGGCGAGACGGCGCCGATCCAGGTCGCGGCGGCGGCGGCGCGATCCTCGAGCGCGGCGTCTTGGGCCTCCGGCGGGGCGCTCGGACCGGCCTGTCCGAGAGCCGCGGTCAGGGCCAGCAGGGCCAGCGCCGGCGTCATCGTCGCGGCTCCTCGCGGGGTGGCGCCGGCGGCCGGCGGCGATCCGGAGTCCCGGTTCGCTCAGAACTCATACGCCACGCCCCCGCCGACGATCGGTCCGCCGGTGTTGCTGCCGTGCCGCGCGGCGTAGCCGACGCGCGCCGAGAGAATCAGCCCCTTCCAGACGTGCGCCGCGGCGCCGTACCACAGGCGGATGCCGTCCCCGTCATCGTCGCCGGGGTCCGGACAGTCGGTGAACTCCGCCGTCAACGACATCGGCACGTACGGCACCGTGTCCCACTCGAAGGTCGCCCACGCCCGGTACCCCAGGTTGGAGATGTAGTCGACGCCCAGGTCGAAGTGGGTCTCCGCCGTGTGCCCGACGCGCAGGAAACCGCCGCCGCCGCCGTCGAAGCCGTACTGGGTGGCGCCGAGGAAGACGTCGACGCCCATGCCGAAGTAGCGGTGGAAGCGGAAGGCGATGGCGCTCCAGCCGTAGTTGAACCCCGGCGCCCGCTCGTCTTCCGAACGCTCGTCCAGGTCGGCCTCGTAGTCGAGGCGCGGGGCGTGGCCGCGGACGATGCCGAATCCGAAGTGGATCGATTCGACGATGCCCAGCAGGCGGTACGTGTAGTCGGCGTGGAACTCGACCCAGTCGTCGGTCCGCGGCCGGAGTTCCTCGTCCGTGTGGTCCTCGCGACGCGCCTGCGGGACCCAGCCGGCGACCGAACGGTCGCCGAAGCTGCTCCAGTCGCTCCGCGCGGCGAACCGGTGTCGCGCGCCGCCGAACCGCTCCTCCTCCGCCTGCTCCTCCTGGGCCGCCGTCATCCCGACCACCTCGACCCGGTGCGGCCGGTCGGCCGACGCGAAGTGCCGCCGCGTCCGCCCCTCGCGGTCCACAGACTCGATGTAGTACTCGATCGCCGGCGCGGCGACTTCCTCCGCCGGAACGACGGCGGTGAAGTCCCCGGTCGAGACCCGCCGGAACGGGACGCCGTGCCAGTCGCCGCGATCCAGCCGGCGGTAGACCAGGCTCACGGAACGCAGTTGCCACGACTCGGTCAGCGTCGCCGCGATCTCCAGCGGCTCGCCCGCCGTGGCGGTCGACGGCGGGACGTGGAACAGCACCGGCTGCCCGCCGCCGGACGACGGCGCCGTCGCGGCGCCATGCATCGCCCCGGCGCCCGTCGCCTCGTCCGGCGCGGCGGTCGCCTCGCCCGCCGGCACGGGCTCGC
>JAAZOP010000611.1 GCA_012797735.1 Myxococcales bacterium | reverse complement strand
TGGGGCGGAGGACGTCGTGGCGGCCGACAGCGACGCCGAAGAGGGAGCCGCCGTGGAGGTGGAGTCCGACGGCGACGCGGGCGGCGACGGAGAGGGGGACGGGGGCGAGGGTCCGCCCGTGTGTTTCGAGGGGCTCGAGGAGGGGGGATCTGCCCGACCGGGTGATCTTCCGGTCGAAGACGACGTCGTTCAACCGCCGGTGGTTCGTGGCGTTGCGCGGCGGGTCGATCTGGGTCAAGCCGAACACCGACGCGGGGGAGCCGGCGGGCGAGTGGACGGTGTTGGGGACCGGGTTGCCGTCGGGCGATGGGCTCACGCGGTTCCCTCCGCCGGAGGAGATCGTCGAGATCTCGGCGGACGGCAAGCGCCAGCGCATCGACGCTCTTCGTGATCGGGACGCTCGGGGAGATGTACACGCGGCTCTACGATTTCGACACGAGCGGCGAGAACGACACGCTGACGTACTCGTACTTGATCACGGTTCCGGCGGGCGACACGCGCGCTTCCCGCGGAGGACTGGCGCCGGCAGCCGGACATCACGGACGGTCTGATCACGAGTCGCATCACGATCTTCCAGGACGGCCAGGGGAACGCGGCGCGGGTGTTGCGCGTGGAGGGAGTTCGCGACGGGCGGACGGGGTTCTACTTCAAGCGCATCTTCGACGACGCGTGGTCCTTCGAGGAGACCGGCTACCGGGTGTGCGGTCCGTTCCTCAACGCGCCGGGGCGGGTTCCGCGCGAGCCGGTGGCGCCGGGGGACTACGCCCTGTCGGGGACGCTGGCGGTCGATCGTCTGGTGGGTGCCGACGTGTCGGTGGGGATCGATATCCTCGACTTCAACATCGTGTGTTCGCCGGCGCGGGCGCACCTTCTCGTCGAGGGCGGTCCGGTCACGGTCGGTGGCGAGCCGCTGGTCTTCCCGCTGCACCACGTGCACTCGCTGGTGTTGGAGCAGCGCGCGACGGAGTACTGGC
This sequence comes from Myxococcales bacterium, assembly GCA_012797735.1. Taxonomy (GTDB): domain Bacteria; phylum Myxococcota_A; class Polyangia; order DRWM01; family JAAZOP01; genus JAAZOP01. The sequence goes on along the minus strand of JAAZOP010000611.1, from coordinate 684 downwards.
TCGACGGGACCCCGGCCACGATCCGCGCGGCGTTGTTGTTGCCGGCGGAGATCGACGCGATCGACGACGCGGCGTCGCGCGCGACGATTCGGGCTCTGTTCGAGGACCGCCGGGGCATCCACTTCCAGGGTTCGGCGACGCTCGATCGGTTGACGCTCGACGAGATGACGTGGCTCGACCCGGCGGTCGGGGTGGTGCCGGGCGACGAGAAGGCGGATCCGGGCAACGCGATCCAGCTTCGTGCCGTCCGGCCGTAGGGTTTTGATCGGCGGCGGCTGACTTCGTGTTGCGGGGTGGGGTCATCGGCCACCCCGGGGGTCGGTGTGGCCGTACGCAAGGTCGTGGAGCGGATGTCGTGACGGGGGTGGGCCGGGTCTGGCCGGCGTATCTGCGGCGCATCGTCTCGGGCGAAGCGGTCGACGATGACGATGCGGAGTCCGCCTTCCGGAGCGGTGGGGGAGGGGTGGAGGCGGCGGGGGAGGGGGTGAGGATCAGCCGGATCGGCTTGATCCTGAAGGCCGTCGATCCGTCTTCCCTGGTCGGGGCGAGTGGATTTGAACCACCGACTCCCAGACCCCCAGTCTGGTGCGCTAACCAGGCTGCGCTACGCCCCGAGCACTGCGGCGCAGCCTTGCGGCCGCGCCCGCGGGGGGGTTCATAGACCGAACGATTCGTTTTGGCAAC
>JAAZOP010000610.1 GCA_012797735.1 Myxococcales bacterium | reverse complement strand
GCGGGCGGGCCGGAGCCGGTGGCCGGCGCGGGGAGTTCCGCGGCGCCGCCGCTCCTGGCACTGCACGAAACGGCGCCGGAGTTGTTCCGGGTCGCGCTGCACCGGGCGACGGCGGACCGATGGCGCGCGCAGGCCGGCTCGCCGTCCGCCGTCGCCGTGCCGGTGGGGGAGGGCGAGTCGCGGACCTCGGCCGACGGCACGGCGCTGTTCCTGCTGCCGCCCGGCGCGCCGGTCCGGGTCTCGGCGGAGATCCCCGGTGAAGGTGCGCTGGCGGAGCGCTCGGTCGAACTGCCGGCGGACGGGGAAGCGATCACAAGCCTCGAACTCGCCGGAACCGTGCTCTCGCCGTAGCGGACTCCTCCGGTGCGGTCGTGGTGGTGGTCGTCGTTGCCGCCGCCGGATGCACCCGCCCACCCACGGAGTCTACGAGGCCTGCTGCACGACCGGCCACGACGACGATCACGTCGTCCGTCGACGGAGCCGGATGCTGCGGCGACGAGGGCGGAGAAACACCGGAGAAATACCTCCGTTGCCGGAAATGGGAGCCTGTGTCATTCTGAACAGGCGCGGCCCGGAGGGAGAATGATGACTCCAGTTCCGTTGCCAAGGTCGGTTCGAGGGACTCGGTGCCGGACGGGTTGGCTCTGGCCGATGCTGGTCGTGGCGCTGGGATGCGGTCTAAACACGAGCGGCATCGGCGGCGGGGACTCGTTCGACGGGACCCTGACCGAGGACGGCGGCGGCGAGACGGTCGGGCCGGAGGACGGCGAGGACGCGCGGGTGGACAACGCCGGGGACGTCCTCGACACGGAGCCGGACGACGGGGAGGACCTCGACGCGGGTCCGGACGAGGCTGCCGAGGACGACGGCGGGCCGGACGAAGGCGGGGAAGGCGAGGCGTTTCCGATCTGCGGCAACGGCGTGCTCGAGACGGGAGAGGAGTGCGACGACGGCAACCGGACGCCGGGCGACGGCTGCGAGAACGACTGCACCTGGAGCTGCGAGGCGGCGACCGAGTGCGACGACGGCGAGGACTGCAACGGGACGGAGACGTGCGGGGCTGCGCACGTCTGCGAGCCGGGCCCGCCGCCGGCCGAGGGGACGAGTTGCGCGACGGCGTCCGGCGGCGCTGGGGCGTGCCGCGGCGGCCTCTGCGTCGCGGTCGGCTGCGGCAACGGGTATCTCGACACCGGCGAGGAGTGCGACGACGGGAACGCGGACGACGGCGACGATTGCCTGTCGACCTGCCGCGTCGCGACGTGCGGCGACGGCTTCACCCGCCGCGGTCTGGAGGAGTGCGACGACGGGAACGGAATCCCGGGGGACGGGTGCGAGGACGACTGCACCTGGAGCTGCGAGGCGGCGGCCGATTGCGACGACGGCCTCGTCTGCAACGGCGCCGAACTCTGCTCGGCGGGCCACGTCTGCGCGCCGGGCACGCCGGCCGCCGACGGCGCCGCCTGCACGACGGCGGCGGGCCTCGAGGGGGCGTGTCGCGCGGGTGTGTGCGCCGCCTACGGCTGCGGCAACGGCCACGTCGAGCTCGACGAGGAGTGCGACGACGGCAACACCGACAACACCGACGCCTGTCTGTCCGACTGCCGCAATGCGTTCTGCGGGGACGGATTCATCCACAGCGGCGTGGAGGACTGCGACGGCGCGCCGCCGCGGACCTGCGCCACCTCCTGCCGGACGGCGGGCACCCAGGCCTGCGTGGGCTGCCGCTGGGAGACGACCTGCACGCCGCCGGACGAGATCTGCAACGGCCTCGACGAGGACTGCATCCTCGGACCGGACAACGGCTTCGCCTGCGCCGTCGGCGCGACGCTGGCGTGCACCACCACCTGCGACTCGGCCGGCGAACAGACCTGCTCGCCGGCCTGCGAATGGGGCGCCTGCGTGCCGCCCGCCGAGGTCTGCAACGGGCGCGACGACGACTGTCTGGGAGGCGCCGACAACGGTTTCGATTGCGCGCGGGGTTCGACCGGGTCGTGCACCACGAGCTGCCTCTCGACCGGCAGCCGCACCTGCAGCGACACCTGCACCTGGGGCGCGTGCGTCCCGCCCGCCGAGGTCTGCAACGGGCTCGACGACGACTGCGTCTTCGGCCCCGACAACGGCTTCGCCTGCGTGCGCGGCTCGACCGGGTCGTGCACCACGAGCTGCCTCTCGACCGGCAGCCGGACCTGCAGCGACACCTGCGTCTGGGGTTCGTGCGTGCCGCCGGTCGAGGTGTGCAACGGGCTGGACGAGGACTGCATCGATGG